>CAJWCX010000289.1 GCA_913031405.1 uncultured Flavobacteriales bacterium
TTCATTATATTTGGATTGAGGGTTCAGTCTCAGGTCTGGGGTGATTCTTTAATTAAAGCGCAGGATTTATATAAAAATAAGGAGTTCGAGAAATCCAAGGCCATTTATAGTAAGGCAAATGTTTTGAGTAATCAAGAGGGGAGTTTTCAAAAGGAGAAGGCTCAGTCGGCCTATCGATCGGAAGATTTTGATGCGGCTTACAAAGCCTATGAATTGGCGTTAAGTAATGAAACAAATGTCATCGATCAATCTAACATTCTATTTAACCAAGGCAATACCTTATTTAAGAAAGGTGATTATGAAAGGGCTATTAATAAATACAAGGCATCAATTTTAAAAAACCCGAACAATCAGGAAGCCAAATACAATTTGTCTCAACTTCTTCGTCAAAAGAACAGTCAATCTTCATCACCAAAAGACCAAAAGAATCAATCAGATAAGGATCAATCAAAATCAAAACCTCAAAAAAATCAAAACACAGAAGGTGTGAAATCGAAACGGAAAGAGGAATTTTCCTTGGAAAAACAGGTTTCGGACCGAACCTTAGATGAATTGTTAAAAAGAGCACAAGAAACAAAAAGAAAATTGGCAAATCAAAAGACAAAATCGAATAAAAACAAAAAGGACTGGTAATGAGAAAGTTCATTTTTTTGATTTCTATCATCTTAAGCTGTGTTGTCTGCGGGCAAAACCCTTCTATCACTATTGAAGTTTCAGATACGGATGTTGAGGTAGGTCAAAATGTGACCATTTCGATTACATCTAATACGGGAGGAAATATCGATTTTCAGTTTCCTAAAAACTTTCAGAAGGGATATGCTCAAATGGAAGGAATGTCTCAGGAATATTCGAACGGTAAGAGTACTACCGTGTATTATAAAACACAAAATGGATACTTTACAGAAAAAGGGTCTTATGTGATTGGTCCTGCCTTAATAAAGTCTGGAGGAAAGGTGATTAAATCAAACAGAGTCAAAGTCACTGTAAATAAGAATAAGAAGTCTTCTCCAAAAAAGAAGAATGGAAATTTCAACTTAAAGACCATAAAAACCTTTTATGGTGAAATAAATTCTTCTAAAGGAGAGGTTTATGAGGGAGAGCCGATTTGTTTAAATGCTAAAATTTATTCAACGGTGCCATTTTCAAAATATGGGTACACGCCATATAGTTTAGAGGGTAAATGCGATAATTTCGAATTGACCAGTAAAACACCACTTTCTTTAGTTCAGGAAAACATTGGTGGGCAGGAATATTATACCCTTGAATTAGATAAACATATTATTTTTCCAATTAAATCTGGGATTTACAAGGTGAATCCATTCAAAATGGATATTGTGGAAAACAGAGTTTACACCGCGTATTCTGATGCTAAAACCATTCAAGTACGAGGGCTTCCAAAGAAAAACAGACCTCCTTCATTCAGAGGCTTAGTGGGTGATTTCAATTATCAGGTTGAACTATCCAATAAGGAAGCTGCGTTGAATGAGGTCATTACCCTTCAAGTTTCTATTGATGGTATAGGTAATTTACATCACGCATCTATTCCCGATTTAATTCTTCCAGAGGAACTTGAATTGTACGCCGACCCAGTGGAAGATAATAACTATGAAATCACAAAAAATGGTTTTGAGGGTAAGCTTACATTCACATATCCAATAAAGGTAGTTAAGGAGTCTCCGTCGTCTATTGTACCCATAGAGCTTTCTTATTTTAATCCTAGCACCAAAGAATATGTTGTATACTTTTCAAAGACGTTCAATATCAATTCCGATACCGATGTTGTCAATGAAATGAACACAAATGAAGAAAATGTTATTAGCAAAGGAGACCATTCGAATACAGATGTCAAGAAAAATCAGTTTGTAGAAAAGGGTAAAGAAAGTGAGGGAGTCAGCCCGGTGTTATTATATACATTAGGATTCGGTACTCTTGGTGCATTGTTGTTTTTATTTTTATGGAAAAGAAAAACGAGTAAGGAGCGTGATGTCAATATTCATATCCCGACGATCAAAGAGTTGAAAACAATGATTCAGGAGATTGATGAGCTCCCAATTTCAGGTCAATCTGATCTTGTATTGATTAAAATTGAAGAATGTTTATCAAAGCTCTGTTCTTTCTATATTGGAACCGATCGTATTCATGTTTCTAGAAATGAACTTTATGTTTTACTTTTAGAACATTTAAATCAGGAAAATATTCAAGGGCTCAAAGATCTTTTTAATCGTATCGATATTCATCGGTACAGCAAAGAAATGTCTGAACTCACTCAAAATGATATCAAAATGGATTTTAAAACACTTATGAGTGAATTATTATATAAAAGCTCTTAATGTATTTATATACAGGTAATTAACCAGTCGTTATCCTATCAATAAGCCGTGTATACTAATTTTTTTTCAATAAAAGTCCAACCTTATCTATTTTTTTTCGTCTAAGGATTAAAATTGTTAAGATTATGAGACAATTAAAGATTGCAAAACAAGTAACGAATCGTGAGACGGCATCTCTAGATAAATATCTTCAAGAGATAGGTCGCGTAGATTTAATTACTGCCGATGAAGAGGTGGAATTAGCAAAAAGAATTAGAGAAGGAGATCACCAAGCATTGGAGAGGCTAACAAAAGCTAATTTGCGGTTTGTAGTTTCTGTTTCTAAACAGTATCAAAATCAGGGGCTTACACTTTCTGATTTAATCAACGAAGGTAACTTAGGACTCATTAAAGCAGCAAAGCGTTTTGATGAAACAAGGGGTTTTAAGTTTATTTCTTATGCCGTATGGTGGAT
>CAJWCX010000290.1 GCA_913031405.1 uncultured Flavobacteriales bacterium
ATACAAAAGGAAACGTGGTCATGACAAAAGCCATTGATGTGAAGAGTGGTATCAACATGTATGTAGTAAATGAGGCTTTGGCCCCAGGAATATATTACATCAGCGTTGTAAATGGAGCTCATGCGACAACCGTTCTGAAGCATAGCGTTAGATAAATCGTAGTATTTTATAAATAAGCGCCCAAGCATTTGCTTGGGCGTTTTTTGTTCGTAATATAAGTGTAACTTGTTTTAACGGTTCTCGAGAAATTTTAAAGTAGATCGTGTAATAAATGAGTTGCTGATTTTGGGTACTTCATATAATATATTTCCCGACACCCATCAAATTTATTACCTTTATTAAAAAACAAATTATGCTTGCACCCTTTAACCTTCAGAAGTGGATTGATGAAAATAGAGAAATCCTAAAACCACCTATCGGAAATAAAAATTTATATGTAGAAGCTGGAGATTTTATTGTGATGGTCGTGGGAGGACCCAATGCCAGAAAAGATTATCACTATAATGAAAGTGAGGAGCTGTTTTATCAGATTGAAGGTGATATCACGGTAAAAATTCAGGAGGATGGAAAACCACGAGAAATAGTTATTAAGGAAGGAGAAATGTTTTTACTTCCCGGAAATATACCTCATTCTCCCATACGGGGAGCTAATACGGTTGGACTCGTTATCGAAAAGGTGCGAAAAGGTACTAACCTCATGGATGGTCTTATGTGGTTTTGTGATGACAGTGAATGCAACGAATTGTTGCATGAGTATAAATTTCCTCTTGACAATATAGAACACGATTTTTTATCTCGCTTTAAAGATTTTTATTCCTCAACAGCCAAGCGCACCTGTAAAAAGTGTCCAAAGGTAATGGAGGTTGATGAAAGATTTATTTAAATTAATTGGCGTAAAAAGTCCAATCGTAATTTGAATTATTGAAATCCGTTTGTCTCAGCTTTAAACTTTTGTTTTTCAACATAAGAATTTCATAGGTAACGCCATTAATACTTCCTTCTTCTAAAAAGGAAATAGATGTTTTTGAATTATCAAACTCCCATGTTCCATGTGAACTTACAGAATGAAGCTGTCCTAAATTTGGAGTGATTCGTGTCATGGAATATGTACCATCCTTTTCGATAGATAGATTTTCTTCATAACCTGAATCGTAAAGCTCTGTACCGTCTTTTGTATAGCTGTCAAGAGTCCAGTCATTTACAACTCTCGCTTTCTTGGTAAGAAGAGAGAAATTAGGACCTTCACTATACTTATTACATGAACTGAATACGAATACGAAGGCAAAGGATAAAAGAGCAAGGTATTTCATGACATAAATTTTATCAAATGTACTATAAAATTTGAACTCAAACAAGAATCGTGAAGGGCTATAATTTTAGTTCTAATGTTCATCCTTATGTCCTGAATTTGCATGTTTTGTTATGATTTATGATTAATTTTATCAAAAAAAATGAGATTATTATTTGTATTTCTGGTACTCTTGTCTTCGTGTAATAATGAGGCCTCTGATGAAGCGACCAATACTGCTCAATCCCTTAATTCGCCTAAGCCAAACAAAACTCTTTCCGCAAATGTTGAGGGAATGGTATGTAAAATGGGTTGTGCTGCTTCGATTCGTAAAGAGCTTAATGCTCTAGATGGTGTTGATGAAGTGCGCATTGATTTTGTCAAAGATCGAGCAAAACAAGAGCTTACTGTATTATATAATGATACTAAAATCAATCAAGAGCTTATTATAAGTTCTATTGAGACTATTAATAAAAAGCAATTTGTTGTTTCTGATTTAGTATCTGAAAATATCATTGAATAATTTTAAATGATTTTATTTCATAAAGAATTTGGTCAAGGAAAACCCCTTGTGATTCTTCACGGTCTTTTTGGTTTTTCAGATAATTGGCAATCGCATGCCAAACATTTTTCGACTTATTTTAGAGTTGTTTTGTTGGATTTGCGCAATCACGGAAGGTCACAGTGGTCTGAATCTCATAGCTATGAGGAAATGGCCTCGGACGTGGCTGAAACATTAGATGAGTTAGCGATTCCTAAAGCACATTTCATTGGTCACTCTATGGGTGGTAAGGTTTTGATGCATTTGGCTTTATCTCATCCAAATTATATTGATAAAATGGTAGTTGTGGATATGGGTATCAAATCTTATCCGATGCACCATCAAGATATTATATCAGCTATTAGGTCGGTTTCTTTAAATGATATAAGTGCCCGAAGTCAAGTCAATGAACAGCTTAAGGACTTGATACCTCAAGAAGGTGTTAGGCAGTTTTTATTAAAAAATCTATTTTGGAAAGAAAAGGGGGTATTGGAATGGCGAATGAACTTCAATGTATTGGTTCGTCACATGGACCATATTCTTTCTGAATTGCCACATGGAGATGTTTTGCATGAGGCCTTATTTATACGAGGACAACGGTCCAACTATATTTTGGATGATGATATTGAAGCTATTGAAAGCCAATTCTTGGATTCTCATGTCACAACGATCAATAATGCGGGGCATTGGGTGCATTCTGAAGCTCCTGAGGAGTTTGCAGAAACAACGCTTGGTTTTTTATTGAGATAAAAAAAACCGCTCATTTCTGAGCGGTTTCAATTGAATTTATTTTGGATTATTTCTTAACCACTATTTTATCAACTTGAGTTGAGTTTCCGTCGTTCACTTGAACGTAGTATACTCCACTTGATAATGTAGCTGTTGAGATAGAAGTTTGTGCTCCATTAACAGTTGCACTTAGTACTTCTTTTCCAGCGATATTAATAATGCTTAC
>CAJWCX010000291.1 GCA_913031405.1 uncultured Flavobacteriales bacterium
TTTATAGTATAAATCAACCAAAGATAAATATGCCTGCTCATCCTGTTTTTCCGATTCTTTCTGTTTGATATAAAAATCTGGATCATTTAAGTATTTAGCGGCATCTGAACTTGGATAATGCCTTAAAATATGTTGTGCATACACCTTTTTTTTTCCTGTGGATTCATTAAGCTTATACAATTGAAATGCAGAAGAAAGATCTGTAAGGCTCCGTTGATTGATTTCCAATACTCGTTTGAATTGCTCTTCAGCTAATCGAAATTCATTCAGTATCTCCTTATATAAAACCCCACTTTGGTATAAGGCTTCCAACAGTTTAAGCTCGGATGCTGTAAATAAGCTGTCCGTTAAGGGCAGATTTTTTCTTAGATCATCAATGGTTAATGAGTCGACACCAATTTCTTCTGTGAGAAGAGAATCGGCTGCAGTAGAATCAGAGTCTATTACGTTAGAAAACAAAATCTTCTCACTGCGCCTCCAATCATCCTCATTATCCCGGGAACCCCATGCTTTTCTAAAATCTTCATATCCCTGTTCCCTTAATTTTGGGTTGGTGAACACCGACTTATTCGTATTATTTAAATTGGCATTGTTTTGCTCTTGTAATGCCAAAAGTTTCGCTGCTTCCATTTCCTTTCTCTTTTGAGCTTCTCTTTTTATTTGTTTTAACGTTTCTTTCAAGAAATCTTCTCTATCGTCTTCGCTCATCAATGCTATTCGTTGAACGCTATCTTCAAAAACAACAGTTTCAATGGCCAGAACAAGATCGGATAGTTTAATCGCTTTGTCTCTTATTTGATCTCCGTTTGGATACCCCTCTGGGATGAACCTCGTGCATGAATCATAATATTTTTGAGCAGAAACATATTTTTTTTCAGCATAACTCAAATCCCCTAATTTCTCATATGACATGGCCTTCTGTCGAGCATTTCCGTTAGAATAAAAAGCAGATTCCGTGAGGTACACTTTGGCAATCTCTTTATTTCCCCGATTGATTTCCAAATTGGCTAAGGCATAATATATCTGATCTTTGTAGGATGCATTTTTAGCATCCTTCAACATCCTTTTTAAGTCTTGACTCAATTTATCTCCTCCTCCGCAGATTGCCCTGTTCAATCTTGCATTAAATGCAATTTCGAAAGGAGCTGCTGACTTCAAGGATTTTGTATAATGCATTCGGGCGGAATCTAAAACCCCTTTTTCTTGATACAGCTGACCTAAAATAAAATGTAATCGGGTTTTTTCACGCGCATTCGGACATTTAACAATTGCAGACTGCAAACCCTCTATGGCTTCAGGATACTCATTTCTTTTTATGGCCAAATCTGCGTAAGATTTATAAATATCATACTGTAATTTTTTACTCATTACTGGACGTTCCTCTTCATCTTCGTCATACTTGTCCTTGAAAAATGGAATATAATCCCTAAATGTTTTCTCCTTTTGTTCTAACGAAATGGCATTTAAATCATCCAATATGAGCTTTGCGTCGGCAAACTGTCTTTCTTCAATATGAATCTTAGCAATCCAAAGCTTAGCCACATAGAAAGATGGGTCGTCTTCAAATAACCTTTTTACAAATTCAAAGTTTTTTTTAGCCTGTTGGTATTGTCGCTTATAATAGAGCGCTCTCCCAATGGTAATCCAGTTTTCATCAATCCACCTATTGTGCTCAACATCTTTGTAATACATGTCCTCAGTACTAGGCATACTGTGATTCTTGATGACCTTAGAGCACTTAGAGATAGCCGTATCAATGGCAGAATACATCCCCTTAGATTCCTCCTCATTGGGGAGTATATTAACAGGGATAATTTCATAAAAATCATCTTTTTTTGAACTATAAAAAGTAGCCAAAGACAGGTCCAATAGTTCATTAGCATTAAAATAGCCATTGAAACGAGCTGTTGTGGAATGATAGGTTCTACTGAGAAAAGAATTCTTTTCTGTTGAGCAGGAGAGTAGTAAAACTATTCCTAAAACCCCAATATATGTTGCTAATTTTAACATCCCAAATGTCTATTTATAACTATTTTAAACATGATTTAGTATAAATGTTTCGGGATATTTATGCGATGTTGGTGAAAACTTGCTGAATATCATCATCGTCTTCAATTTTATCGAGCATTTTTTCAATCTCAAGTAGCTGCTCTTCTGAAAACTCAACTGGAGAAGTTGGAAATCGTTTTAAACTCGATTTCTGTATCTCTAAATCCATTTCTTCCAATGCTTTAGCGATGGAACCGAAAGCAGTATAATCACCATAAATAAACAAATTATTCTCAATCAATTCTAATTCCTCGACACCGGCGTCAATAAGATTCAACTCGAGTTCTTCAATATCCAATTCATCTGGTTTATCGAGCTCAAAAACACTTTTCCTTTGAAACATATATTCCAATGAACCTGTGGGCACAATACCTCCACCTGCCTTATTAAAATAGGACTTGACATTGGCTACCGTTCGAGTGGGATTGTCTGTAGCACATTCAACAAAAACCAATACACCATGAGGTCCCTTACCTTCATAATTCATTTCACTAAAAAATGCTGTATCTTTTTGGATGGCTCGCGATATAGCTGCTTCAATATTGTCTTTAGGCATATTTTCTGCCTTGGCATTTTGAATTGCGGTTCTCAGCTTCGCATTAGATGTAGGATCAATACCTCCTTCTTTTGCAGCAAGTGTAATGGCCTTTCCAAGCTTTGGAAAAATCTTGGACATTTTATCCCATCTTTTTTCTTTAGCAGCACGTCTATATTCAAA
>CAJWCX010000292.1 GCA_913031405.1 uncultured Flavobacteriales bacterium
CAACATTAAAACAAAAGTTGAATTTGGATATTTCCCAGACTGAGCCAAATACGCATACTGTCTGTTTTCTGATGTCCGATGGAGATAATGTACAATGGATGTTAAATCTATTTGCCGAGGACAGTCGTTGGTTCGGAAGTGAAAACAGAGGTCTTATGGATATTGGATGGACCATACCTCCTGCACTTTCTGAGTTGGCTCCAACAGTAATGCAAAAGTTATATGCCATGGCCGAGCGTACTGATATCGGGAGCGATTATTTTGTAGCAGGTCCTTCTGGACATACCTATCAGTTTCCCGAAACCTATCCAGATTTAGACGAATCTTGTACACTCATGGATCGCTACATGAAAAAGTCGGATTTGGGTATTGTCAATATTTTAGGGAATGATTACGACTACAATTATTTTTACCCCTTTCTGAAGCAAGAATCCGTTGACGGATTGTTTTATTATGACTATTCTGATTATAGTAAAGAAAGGGGAAGGATGGATTGTTTTGCCCTGAAGCCTGTGATCTCTGGAAAGTATAATCTTTGGGGTGGTTTTGAAACCTGTGAGAGCTTAGCTACCAAACTAAATAATGAGATGAAGGATCCTTATTCTGAAGAGGGTTATTCTTTAGTTGCTGTTCATGCGTGGTCTAATTCTGTAGATAGTTTATTATTTATTCAGTCCATGCTCGATGAAAATGTTCGGATTGTTGACCCTGATGAATTTGTTCGATTGATTCGAGAAAACATATGTAGCGCTCAAATTCCTGAATCTCCTGAAATTGAAACCATTCCTAATCCTATTTTTGATCATGTATCCTTTCGTTTAAGAGGGCTGCCTTGTGATGACTATAGC
Source organism: uncultured Flavobacteriales bacterium (assembly GCA_913031405.1). Classification (GTDB taxonomy): domain Bacteria; phylum Bacteroidota; class Bacteroidia; order Flavobacteriales_D; family Crocinitomicaceae; genus UBA952. The sequence continues at coordinate 849 of CAJWCX010000292.1, forward strand.
ATTCATCTAAGCGATTTAAGTGGAAAGGAAATGTTGATCAACTTTTCATCAATACAAACCATTGATGGGTGGATTTTTGAGGGTAATTTGTCGGATTTAAAAGAAGGTTTTTACACCTTTAATTTTTTATGTGGAAAAAGAATTGTGTCTTCTAAAATATTTAAATTTAACTAGAAGTTTAATCCCTCAATTTGAATCATTTCAGAATGACTATGGCTTTATCATTTTCAACATTCATAGTCGGTATCCCCTTATTTTCTGATATTTTCCCTCGAACACATACCTTTTTATCTTTCAGTTCAATGTGAGGTTGGTATGCGAAATTATGAAGATTGCTATTCCAAATGGTGACTGAAAAAACTTGGTTGGGAAAAGACTTGTCTAAATTCAAGAAGGTGTGTTTGTTTTTTGAAAAGTAAGCACTGACGACAGTACCACAAACTTCTTTCTTCTTTCCCGTATCCATATGCATTCTAGCTTGTATGGTATTGAATTTTCCTTTATCCAGGCTTTCTGCTTCAAGAGGCTGAACATCTGATTTTTGTTTTTCTGGTAACCAAAAGGTCACTTCTTTTTGGTTTTCTAATGCCGCTTCTGTTTGATCATCAATTTGATACAAAAAATCAATTCCAGTTAGTTTTTCGACCTCATCAATCGTAGTTGCAAAATATTCTATGGGGTAATCTTCATGTTTTTGGGGCATCAAATAAGCGATCGCCTTTTGGACTTCAAAATCAACAACAACTTTAAAAAACTTTTCTGGGATAGATACTCCATTTTTACTTCTTGAGACTTTTTGTAGCTGCGGGTGCAGTACTGGTCCTGTATAGACGATTAGTGGTCTTTTGTTTTCGTAGATGTAACCTCTAATTAGACCTTCAAGGTCAGCCCATTTTTCTCGATTAAAGGAAGGGAGTTGTGGTGACATATTCGAGTAATAGTAGGATTCAGAAAGCGCTTGTTGCGACCATCTGAAGTCGGCAGATGGAGCCAAGTGTCCTCTGTCGTATCCGTATCCATCGTAATCATATTTTCCATTGTCCCTTTGGGTTTTGATAAAATAATCGATTTCTTCAGAAGAACCAGATTGAACCAAAGGATCGATTCGAAAATCATTAGTTCTACTCACCGTACCCTCTAAAATATTTGTCGAAATCTTGTGCAAAACCCACTTAGCCTGTTCGTGTTCTTCGTCATATACTAAGAACATTGCTTTATGCTCAATCAGGTATTCTGAGCTGTCAATTTTTGGCAGAAATAGTGAGCTGAGTTCTTGATTTATTTCTTCTAATTGTAGGTTTTCAAGAATGTTGCTCAGACTGTCTATATTTTCCTGGTGATGGCTTATTAGGGCTTGAACCTCTTTTATTTGATCCGGTTTTTGAGCACACATCAATTGAGCTTGCAAGCAGAAAACGATCAAAAAGCAGTTCTTCATAAATCGAATTCTATATTTAAGGGGTGATTTTTTTTTCAATGGGTTTTGGTTCAACGAAAACTTTGAATCGGAGCATTTCTTTTCTCTTTCTCGTATTTGTTTGAATGTAGATGATTCTATTCTGAAAGAAGTATTTCCCATTGGTATCAAACACAACATCAATTATTCCAAAATGTCCCGGCATGATTTTTTCATCAGGGAGTGTAACAGAAGTGCATGAGCACTCTGCCTCTGCGGAATATAATTCCAGAGGAACTTTTCCCTTATTTTTGATTTCATAGCTGAATTTCAGTTCTTTTCCTTCAGGTGTTTTGGGAAACCTAATGGTTTTGTATTTAGGCGAAAAAACCGCCACTTGTCCGAAGACCAGGGCGGTTTTTAATACAATGATAATAAGGAGTATTCCTTTCAACAATTACATTTTAGCGGGTGCACCTGAACTGTTTACTGGAGC
>CAJWCX010000293.1 GCA_913031405.1 uncultured Flavobacteriales bacterium
GATAGAAGCTATTAATTGTAGATTTTTTTTCATGTTTTTTTTATGCAAAGAAACTATACAGATGGGTTTCAATCAATACCAATAAGAAGGTATTTAGATTTGTTCTAAATAAAAGGTTGTGATTTAAAGAGTTTAGCCCGCTATTTGAATAGGCTTGATTATATTTGGAATGATGCAGCAGACTCTACTGTTCTTAATGGTCGTTTTTTTAGCGGGAAAAACTCATTGTCAATCTCCGCAAAGCCTGAATATTAATGAGAACTGGGTATTTAAACAACTTAATGATAGCACCTGGCTGAAAGCGAGTGTTCCTGGGAGTGTTCATACTGACCTAATCAATAACGGTATCATTGAAGATCCCTACTTCCGATTAAATGAACGAAAGGTACAATGGGTCGATAAAAAAGACTGGGTGTATCAAACAACTTTTAATATCGTTGGTCAAGAATTCAGTAAGCAAAATCACGAATTGAATTTTGAGGGGCTAGATACCTACGCTACTGTTTATTTGAATGACAGTATGATTTTGAAAAGCAACAATATGCATCGAACTTACAAGGTCAATGTTAAACCTTACCTAATAGAAGGCGACAATGTTCTACGCATTCTGTTGGAATCCCCTATTCGAAAAGGCATAGCCTTGTATGATGATTTGGGATATACCCTTCCCGTATCTGCAAATGATCAAGCAGAAACCGGCCAAGTGCCTGGAGGGAAAAGAGTAAACGTGCACACGAGAAAAGCAGCCTACCACTATGGATGGGACTGGGGGCCAAGATTGGTGAGTTCAGGAATATGGAGACCCATCACATTGCTATCATGGGATGATTTCAGGATCAAAGAGCTATCGTTTACGCAACAAATAATGGAAGATGTTGCTTTAGTCATGGCGCAAATCAAAATTGAATCAAGTATAGAAAATGCCAATGGTTTATTAGAAATGGCTTTGGATGAGCAAAAGGTTTTGGAATCAAAACATCGATTTGTAAAAGGTCTGCAACATATCAATATTCCCATTAAAATTGATAGACCCGAGCTTTGGTGGCCAAATGGATTGGGAAAACAGCATCTATATAAAATCAAAGCATCACTTCAAAGAAAAGAAAACATTAGTATTGTAAACCAAAGTATTGGAATACGAAATATTGAACTTGTAGCAGACAGCTCACTTAGCCAACCCAACTTTTACTTTAAAGTAAATGAAATGCCTGTTTTTGCAAAAGGCGTAAATTACATCCCACAAGATATTTTTCTTCCCCGGATCAAATCGAAAGACTATAAAAGAGTACTGCAAGCCGCAAAGGATGCTCATATGAACATGATCCGTGTTTGGGGAGGCGGAATTTATGAAGATGATCGATTTTATGAGCTTTGCGATTCGTTAGGACTGATGGTTTGGCAGGATTTTATGTTTGCCTGTGCTATGTACCCGGGCGAAGAAGCATTTTTAGACAATGTGCGACAAGAAGCCATTGACAATGTTAAGCGACTTAGTAAACATCCCTCAATTGCTTTATGGTGTGGTAATAACGAGGTCCTTGCCGCATGGAAAAGATGGGGCTGGGAACAAACTGCGATACAAGATCAATCTCCTGAAATCGCACAACAAATATGGCACAACTATGACACCTTGTTTCATGAAATCCTACCTTCCGTCGTGAGTCAACACCATAAGGGTATTAATTATTGGGCCTCGTCTCCGAGTTCATCAGAGGGTATCCCAGAGGAATACACACACGGGGACACCCATTACTGGGGTGTATGGTGGGGCAAAGAGCCTTTTAGAAACTTCAACACCAAAATATCAAGCTTTATGAGCGAATATGGATTCCAATCCTTCCCTGAATATTCGAGCTTTCAGAAATTTGCCGAAGGACAAGACCGAGATATGTATTCGGAGGTAATGAAATCTCATCAGCGCTCTAGCATTGGAAATACCACGATAGAAGAGTATTTAGATCGGTATTTCCGAAAACCCATAGGTTTCGAAGAACTTCTATACATGAGTCAATTGTTGCAAGCGGATGGCATTCAAACTGCTATAGAAGCCCATCGAAGAAATAAAAACCGTTGTATGGGCTCATTGTACTGGCAGCTAAATGACTGTTGGCCTGGAGCCTCATGGTCCAGCATCGATTATTATGGTAAATGGAAGGCCCTCCATTATAAAGTCAAAGAATCTTTTGCACCTATTATCATAAGCCACGAATTTGTCAATGGAGATCTTCAGCTTTCTGTTATTTCTGATCTATTAAAGGATTTTGAAGGTGAAATTGAGGTGGTGCTTTCAGAATTTAAGGATATTGAAAAAATACTCAGATGGCATAAAAAGATAAAAGTAGGGGCGAATCTTACTAAACGAGTCCTCACGATCCCTTCTGAACAACTGACTTCAGGCATTGATCAAAAACACACCTACCTTCAACTCTTTCTGTTCGACAAAACAGGTGTGATTTCAAAAAAGAACGTTTACTTCTTACCTTTTAAAGATATTATTCTTCCTCGACCAGAGCTGGAATTTTCTACAGAGCATGACAAGAAAAACAAGCTCTATGTTACTGTCACTTCAAAAAATTTTGCTAGAGGCGTTCATGTCACCTGCAATAGTCCAAATAACTTTTCAGATAATTTTTTTGATCTTCCGATTCAAGGATCTAAAACCATCACCATCCCTGTCGAAAAAGATACAGATATAGAGTCTTTAATTCAATCGATTCAGCTCAGAAG
>CAJWCX010000294.1 GCA_913031405.1 uncultured Flavobacteriales bacterium
CCTTTATTTTTAATTTCATCAATCTTTTCGATGTTCTTTAAGTCTTGATTGTTGATTACGAAACCTTTTCGATGGCTTAGATAAAGTTCTTGAGGATTGCCATTTCCATTAATCGCAATTAAATCATTTTGATTGCTTTGTTTGGAAACAATACTTTCCAATGTTAATTTGTAGGTTTCACTTTTCTTTACAAATAAATCATGTTGTTGATTGGATAAAGATTCTATTAAAAATAAAACGACTAACGCTAAAGCAATTTTATTACTTTTTATTGAATTGATCAGCATTCCAATAATAATTGAAAACACAGGAACGATTGGAATGATATAATACCCATGAATGTAGAAAATTGATCCGGATTTTGCCATGTAAAGTAGAAATAATACTGATGTCGAAGCGAGAAATAAAAGAGATTTATATTGCTTTTTTATAATGATAAAAATGGTGGAACATACCAATAGTATAAAAGCAATATAGCTATGAAAACTGCTAAAGTATATTCGTTTTAACGTTTCGGGGATATTCCCTACAAGTTCCATAAAACCTTTGCTTAAACCGGTGCCTGAATTGTACCAATTTCCGTAGGTTTCAGACAAATACGGGTTCCACTGAAAATACCATAAGTACGTACAGAGAAGTGATAATACAACACCCGCAGCGATGCGTATATGTGCAGAAGTAAATGGTCCTCCAATCATTAAAAACGGAACACCCATGATACACATGAGGGCAGATATTTTCGATAGAAAGGCCATTGACATGAATAGGCAGAATAGCGTGTAGGACATTATTCCGCTATTGCGGAGGTGGGTCTGACAAAAAAAGAGTCCAATAAAACCCAGAGACATGGAAAACGTATCGGGCATCATTTTCCTAGAATACATAAACCAAATCGATCCTAGTAAAAAAACAGTGGCGTAGTAAGCTGTCTTTCTATTTAAACGCTCTTTGATTAATTTATAGAAAAAGTAGATACCAACACTTGAAACGACTAGGTTGATGAGTCTTCCGTACCAGTGTTGGTAATCAAAAACAAGTGAAAATAAATAATGTAGGTAGTTCAATATAGGAAATTCCATACCAATAATACCTGTCAATCCATTTGTTTCATCAACTCTTGGGAGCCAAAAGGTTGCGTCGATTTCAAAATAATTTCTTGCGACCATTAATCCTGTAACTTGTCTCCAGTTATGAGCGATTTCAAGCGGCGCATTCGTGATCCCTATAAGTCTAACTAATAAAAAGGCGCCTATAATATATTCTATTCTAAAATAGCCTTCAGTATCTCGTAGGGTCCAATTCTGTCTCAAGGATTTGGATTATTGGTTGTTCTTGATAATGTAGTTCAATATTTTTGTCATCAAATGAACACGGTCTTTTCCGTATACATTGTGCTTGTGCATCGGGTAGGGGAAGAAGTCCATTTGAATTCCTAATTCTATGAATTTTTGAACAAGAGATAAGTTGTGTTGCATCACAACAACGTCATCAACTGTCCCATGAATTAGGAGTAGGTCTCCTTTTAAATTTTCTGCATGCGTAAAAAGCGATGAGTTTTCATAGCCTTTTGGATTTTCTTCTGGCCGGTCCATATATCTTTCTCCATACATGATTTCATAGTATTTCCAATCAGTTACAGGGCCTCCAGCAACACCGACATTAAAAAATTCTGGTTTTTTTAGCATCATAGATGTTGTCATGAAGCCTCCATATGACCATCCATGAACAGCTATCCTCGAGGCTTCGATATAGTTTAAACTTTTTAAGAAATTTATACCCGTCATTTGGTCTTCTATCTCCACAGTCCCCAATTGTCTATGAATTTGAGATTCAAAAGCAAATCCTCTACTCGCTGATCCTCGGTTGTCTAAGGTAAAAACAATATAACCCTGATTAGCCATCCAATGCATCCATAAGCTTGCTCCATACATCCATGAATTGGTAACCAATTGCGCGTGAGGCCCTCCATATACATAAACCAAAACGGGATATTTCTCTGTGCTGTCAAAATCATGAGGTTTAATCATTCTGTAGTAAAGTTCACTGTTGTCATTTCCCTTAAGGGTTCCGATTTCTGTTCTTCCAAGTCGATGGTCTTTCAGTTTGTCCACTGATTGATTGATTGTTTTTATGGTCTGTCTTTTTGCGTTACAGATGACACCTTTATTACCAACAGTACCACTGCTGTATGAATCAAAGTAGTATTTCCCATTTTCAGACACAGTCACCCTGTGAGAACCCTCAATTGTCGTTAAAAGTCGTGATTTTTTCTTTTTTACATCAAAGTCATAAACCATTGTATTCATTGGATTTTCTCCCGTGGCAGAGTAATATAGATGTTTCTTGTCATTGCTCATCCCAATAATTTGTTTGACAACAAATGCATGATTTGTTACCTGGTATTTGAGCTTTCCGGAGAAATCATAATAGTACAAATTCATAAATCCATCTTTTTCAGACATCCAAACAAATGAATTCTCCTTATCGCACGGAAAGTAAGCAGGAGTTTCTGGTTCAACCCATTTGTCATTTGTTTCCTCTAAGAGTGTTTTCACAAAACCTCCGTCTCGAGAACTATAAACATTTAACCACATATGGTTTTGTTCTCGATTAACCTCGGCTATAACGACGTAGTTTTCGTCTGGAGTAAAGGAAATATTTGTCATATAATCATCTTTATTTCCCCTTGGACTAATAAAAAAAGTTTTTTGGGTAAG
>CAJWCX010000295.1 GCA_913031405.1 uncultured Flavobacteriales bacterium
ATGTTTGACTTGAATAGGGGAAACCGAATGGTTCGTTTGCAATCCATGTCGAGTAAAGCAAGAGGACTTAACAAATATGTGGCAGGTCATGAAAAAGGAGGTAAAAACCATCCCAATGCCTTGTTGAAGTTCAAGCAAGGAGATGTAGTGACAACCCAAATACAATGCGCAAATGGAGAAACCCTATTACTGACACACGATACTTCCTTGCAAAGGCCTTATAATTTGGGTTTTAGAGTTCAGGGAACGCACGGGATTTGGCAGGATTATGGGTGGGGTAATCCCGATCAAGGTTTTATTTATTTCGAGAATAAAATGGATTATTCTCACCGTTGGGATAACACGAAGGAATGGCTCAGTAAATATGACCATCCCTTATGGAAAAAACAGGCAGAACTCGCAGAAAATTCAGGGCATGGTGGTATGGATTATTTTGTGGATAATGCATTTATAGAGTGTATAAAGAGAAATATTGAGTTTCCTCTAGATGTATATGACCTTGCCAGTTGGTATGCCATAACTCCATTGAGTGAGCTATCGATTGCAAATAACGGTATGCCTCAAGATATCCCTGATTTCACCAATGGTTCATGGAAAACAAGAAGGCCTGTTTTTGGAATGTCAAGCCAATTTTAATGAGTTTTTCTTTAGTTGTATTAGCAGGGGGCCTTGGTTCTAGATTTAATGGAAAAAAGCAGATTGAAGGTATAGGACCAAATAGAGAGCTTCTCATGGAGTATTCAATATATGATGCCATTCGTAGGGGGTGTTCAAAAGTTATTGTTCTATCCAATCATCATTGTATTCCATTATTAGAGAAACATCTACATTACCTGAAGAATCAGGTAGAACTGGTATTTGTGAATCAGTATGATTTTGATCCAAGGTACCCCAACTACAGAAAAAAGCCATGGGGTACTGGACATGCCGTTCTTTCTTGTAAGGACCATGTTTCTGAAACCTTTTTATTGATCAATGCTGATGACTTTTATGGCTTAGAATCCTATGATAAGGCAAGGGAGCTAATTTTAGATATGGAAAGTGATCAGTATGGTTTAGTTGCTTTTGAGTTGGGAAGAACGCTAAGTTCCTATGGAGGTGTTTCGAGAGGAATTTGTCGTATTCAGGACAAAGTTCTAATAGAGATAAATGAATTTGTCAATATTGAAAGGAAAGGTGATTTGGCACTTCATAAAAGCTCCAATACTTTTCTCGACATTCAAAGTCTTGTTTCAATGAATTTTTGGATTTTTCGCCCTTCAATTTTTGATGTTCTTCAAAGTTCTTTTTCAGAATTCTATAGAAAAAATAAAAATAATAATCAAAATGAGTTTTTTCTTCCGGAGGCGATCAATAAACTCATCATAAAAAAAGAAGCGATGATTCAGGTTTCGGAAACCCAATCGGATTGGTTCGGAATGACCTATGCTGATGATCTTGAATTTTGTAAAAAGCAATTGAAAAATCAAATAAATATGGGTAAATACCCATTTCAACTGAGAGCATGAACCTAGATAAATACATTGATATTGCATTACAATTTCTGCCCGAATCAAGCGGAAAGGATATTCAAATTTTCTCAGTGGATTCTGGTTTAATCAATCATACTTTCCATGTTAAGAATAAAGTGGATGACTATATCTTACAGAAGCTGAATCATAAAGTGTTTTCAAATCCAAAATGTATTCATGATAATTATGAAATAGTTCGAAGTGCTTTGGTCAATTCCTCGTATTCTAGAGAGCTATTGTTTTTTTTAAAAAATAAAAACAATCTTGAATTAGTGTGTTGTGATAATGAATTCTGGAGAATGTCAAAACGTATTAGAGGAATTACCTATGACATTTGTAGGTCAGAAGAAATGGCTCATCATTCAGCTCAAACGCTTGCAGAGTTTCATAAAGGTCTAATTAATGTAACTGGAATTGATTCACCTATTTCTAGATTTACGGACTTTCAGTATAGAATAGAGCAGTTCAACAGAGTCTTGTCAAATGGATCCCATACTCGTCTAAACAAGGCTAATGATTTAATTGGTTTTGTTGAATCAAACTTGAAATTAATAGAGACCTATTTGAAAGTTGAGAAGAGCCTTCCTGCACGTGTGATTCACGGTGATCCTAAGGTAAGTAATTTCTTGTTTGACGAACAAACAAGTAGCGTGAATGCTCTTATTGATATGGATACCCTTATGCCAGGAAGTATTCTTTATGATTTTGGTGATATGGTCCGTTCTTTTGCTAGTATTTTAAGCGAAGACGATAATAGTGATGGCAGCAAGTTTAGCCCTGTCATCTATAATTCCCTTTTAGAGGGGTACCTGACTCATGGAAGTGAATTTTTAATACAAGAGGAGATTGAAGGTTTGCCATTATCAATACTTTCTGTTTCGTTGATTCAAGGTATACGTTTTTTAACGGACTACATTGACAACGACGTTTATTACCGGGTATTTTACCGAGATCAAAATTTGCATCGTGCTAAAAATCAATTTCGCTTTTATTCAGAAGCCCAAGACCATGTACGATTGTCGTATTGAATTTCTATAAATCAATTTATCAAGCTAAATACGCAATACGGAATTACAAGACAAAAAAAAACCTCCAAATTGGAGGTTTCAAAATTTATAAATTTTAAAGACTATTCAGCTTCTGGAGCTTCAACAGCATCTTCAACGGCTTCCGTTCCTTCTTCAACAGCTTCTTCAACA
>CAJWCX010000296.1 GCA_913031405.1 uncultured Flavobacteriales bacterium
AATGTACTTAGTGCGCACAACATGCTTGTTAAATTTGTTCTTATCGGTTGGGCGATCTATCCACTGGGATACATGATTGGAACTGCAGATGGTCAGTGGTATTCTTTCATGGGAGATATCGGAATCGATATGAATGTTGTGTACAACATAGGAGATGCGATTAACAAAATTGGTTTTGGTCTTGTAGTTTATAGTTTGGCTGTTGGATCAACTTCCAAAGAAAACGCTTAATCATACATATTTCCATAATAATAGTATTAAGCTAGGCGGGGTTATTGACCCCGCTTTTTTATTTCTCAAACCACGAAGAATATTTAACGTAGTTGTCGGCAATTCGCTTAACCTCACCTTTAAATAATTCCGGGGATAAAGTTTTGATCTTTTTTGCAGGCACCCCAGCATAAATACTCCAAGAATCGACTTTTGTTCCCTCCAATAAAACAGCACCAGCTGCAATGATACAATTCGATTCTATTTTACAGTTGTCCATCACAATAGCACCCATACCAATCAATACGTTACTTTCAATTTCACAACCATGTACAATAGCATTGTGACCAATAGAAACATTATCTCCTATTTTTACTTTTGTTTTTTCAAAGGTACAGTGAAGGACAGCGCCATCCTGAATATTCACCTTATTTCCAATTCGAATTGAGTTTACATCTCCCCGAACTACCGCATTGAACCAAATAGAACAGTCATCTCCAAAAACAACATCTCCCACCACTGTCGCATTTTCAGCCAACCAACATTCTTTTCCAAAACGCGGTTCTTTACCTCGACATTCTTTGATTAAAGCCATTTCTATTCTTCTATTAATTCAAGATCGACCTGTCTTTTACGAGGGCTTACTTCATAAATCCGAACCTTCACACGGTCACCAAAATTATATTCTTTCTTGGTTTTTGAACCAACTATTCTAAAAGCATCTTGATCAAAATTAAATCGATCCCCCGGAATCGCGTTCATGGGAACCATTCCTTCACAGTAATTTTCATCCATACGAACATACATTCCATGATCTGCAATACCAGATATAGTACCTTCAAATTCTTCACCCATAAACTCTTGAACAAACAAAGTGTGAAAATATTTAGTGGATTCCCGTTCAGCCTCGGAAGCCTTCTTTTCATTTGCCGAAATATGCTTACAAATCTGTTCGAGACCCTTGTCAAATCTAACCCCAGTGTTCTTTATTTTATCTTCGAGCATGCGATGGATAATCAAATCTGCATAACGACGTATGGGAGAGGTAAAGTGGGTGTAATATGGAAAAGCCAGGCCATAATGTCCTATGTTTTCGACTTCATAAGTAGCCTTTGCCATCGATCTTATAGCCATCGATTGAATCATTGAATATTCATTTTTAAAGCGAATGTCTTGAAGGAGCTTATTGATATGTTTTGAAATACTTTCTGGTTGAGTTAAGTCTACTTTATATCCAAATTTTTGAATAAAAACAGAGAATATATCAAGCTTTGCCGGATCAGGAGCATCATGAACGCGATAAATACACGTCGATTTGGGTTGGTACTCATTAGGCTTGCCTAAATACATGGCAACGTGACGGTTTGCCAAAAGCATAAATTCTTCAACAAGTTTGTGCGCGTCTTTTGAGGTTTTAATCACAACTTCCTCAGGAAAACCCTTTTCCCCTAAACGAAATCTCATTTCTTCTGATTCAATACTTAATGCTCCATTTTTGAGTCTTCGCTTCCGCATGACTTTTGCAATCTTGTCCAATAATTTGAGCTCTGAATCGTAGTCTCCCTTTCCTCCCTCAATAATTTCTTGCGCTTCTTCATAAGTGAACCTCCTATTTGAGTGAATAACTGTTTTACCGTACCACTCCTTGTATACCTTTCCACTTTCATCCATTTCAAAAATCGCTGAAAAACTGTATTTATCCTCATAAGGTCGTAGTGAACAGGCTATATTCGAAAGCTGCTCTGGAAGCATTGGAATAACCCTGTCAACTAAGTAAACAGAATTAGATCTTTTCAAAGCTTCCTTATCCATGTGGCTTTCGGGCTTCACATAATGACTTACATCGGCAATATGAACACCTATTTCAAGGTTACTATTATCAAGTCTACGTATAGAAATCGCATCATCAAAATCTTTAGCATCTAAAGGGTCAATCGTAAAAGTGAGGACATCTCTATGGTCACGACGCCTCTTAATCTCTTGTTCGTCTAACTCAATTTTTACATATTCAGCCTCGTCGATAACCTCGTTAGGAAATATTGGATCTATCCCTTGATTGTAAAGAATAGCCAGCATTTCTGCATCGTTACTGCCAGACGCGCCCAAAACAGCAGAAACTTCACCAAACGGCGTGTTCGATCCCTTTGGCCAAGTTGTAATTTTTACCAATACTTTTTGACCTTGCTTTGCTCCGTTTATTTTGGATAAAGGAATGATAATCTGAATGCCCATCCGGCTATTATCAGGAATCAATACAGCCTCATTATGATGGATTCTTATCTCGCCTACAAATTGAACCTTATCTCTTTGCAGCACCTCTATAACAACGCCTTCATCTCTTGATTTCCCTTGTTTGACGATCTTAATTTTTACCCGATCATTTTGAAGTGCCCTATTCGTGTTTTGAGGAGCGATGTAGATGTCTCTATCATCTCCTTCACAAGATACAAAACCAGCTCCTCGCTGTGTTATGTCAATTATACCTTCCAAATA
>CAJWCX010000297.1 GCA_913031405.1 uncultured Flavobacteriales bacterium
GTTATTATCTGCAAGGCTTCCCATCGTCATCAGTTCCTTTTCAGTAGAACCTTCATTTTCCACAAAAGGCAAAATGCCTTCGAGACGGAAATAGGTTGATGTATCGGTTGCTGAGGCCACCATTAATGTATCCATATCCCATTCTTTCTTGTTGTCGGTGAATGGAATGAATCTAAGTTTTTGAGCATTGAATCTTCCAAAATTATTTTGTTTCCGTTCTGTCATATATCCACTATTCTTTGTGAACATTGTTTCTATAAAAGAAACATTCACCGTATCCCTTTTGAAAGTGATGAGTTCAGGAGGGCACATATCGGATTTTGATAAATAGTAAGCTTCTAAATCCGTCATCTTATTGTCAATAGCTTGATTTCTTTTATATAGACCAAATTGAATTAGATAATCCCTCTCTTTTTCAGTAATTTTTCTGTTCGGAACAGATCCTTTTCTCTCTACAGTAGGAATACTGTCGTTTTCTATGAAGTAAATTAATTCCTCCCAATTAGATGCATAGGTTTTATATTTTGACTTATAATCTTTTTGTGCAGTTTGAACATCCTTTAAATTCCGAATAGATAAAGCCTTCATTTGCTTGTAAGAATTCTGATGTTCGACGGTTTCATCAACAGTATTCACAGCAAAATATAGGGTTGTGCTGGCCAACAGAAACGAAATGGCTCCTATAATATTTGTGATCTTATTGGGTACTTTTCCTGAAACAGATAAGAATAACAAAATAGAGGTAAAGAAAATAATGAATGCCGCAAAGCGAAATTCTGTGGGTTGTTCACTTGTAAAGCTTACTATAATTAGCGCAATTCCTATGATGGAAAACAGAACCGGGATGGAGTACTTTTTGAGGAGCATTGTTATATTTAGCATAATAAAGCGTGTTTTTTTTACCAATACAAATCTACAATATTAATTTTTATAGCAGTCGAAGCCAAAGTATTTTTTAATATTGTTCAAAAAAAAATTGAAGAGTTTTGACTTGTCCCATTATATTGATCAAATATCTGATGTTGCTTTGTCAAATGATCAACAAAAAGCGGTGCGTCTTTTTGATGTTTTTTTAAAACCTTCAAATCAAAAGAAAATATTTATTTTAACAGGCTTTGCAGGAACTGGAAAATCTAGTTTAACCTCATTATTAAACCGTGGAGCCAAGAAATACGGTTTAAATACGCGTTTACTCTCTCCAACAGGACGAGCAGCAAAAGTCTTGGCTCTTTATTGTGGACAAAAGGCCAATACGATTCATAAAGAAATTTATTTTGGGGGAAGTCAATTAGAGGAAAAGACAAAGCTAGTCCCTGTAAAGAATACCCATAAAAAAACGATTTTTTTTGTTGACGAAGCCTCTATGATATCGTCATACTCGGATCATAAAGAGGATGTCTTTACAGACCTACTGAATTTTGTTTTTAGTGCTGAGGGTTCAAAAATAGTTTTTATAGGTGATTCGGGGCAGCTTCCTCCGGTTGGTCAAGAGATTTCACCTGCATTACAAATTGATTACTTGCAAACAACTTTCCCTCTAATGGAAATATCGGGTTGTCATTTGTCTGAAATTTTTCGGACAGTTGAATTTTCTTCAATTTTAAAAAATGCCACTTATATACGAAACTTGAAAGCCTTCCAATTGCCCTTAATCCATTCAATAGATGAAAATACCCTTTCATTAAAGGGTTTCGAGGTACAAGAAAATTTAGAGCGTTCATTTCATCTCGTTGGTTCAAAAGATACGATTGTTCTTACTTTGTCAAATAAGCAGGCCAATCAGTGGAATGAAGGCATTCGAAAAAGTATTTTCTTTAGCGATGAACTTATTGAGGCTGGTGATACATTGCTGGTTATCAAAAACAATTATTATTGGGTCAGCCCAACTTCTACCATGGGTTTTTTGGCTAATGGAGAGACAGTTTGTGTAGAACGCGTAATTAAAGAAGAGCACTTGTATGGGAGGGATTTTTTAAGAATTGAGGTTTCTTTTCCAACCTATCCGAACATAAAATCTCAGGATATCATTGTGTTGTTAGAAACACTTCATATAGAAACAGCTACTTTAGGTCGGGAAAAAATGAAAGAATTGTTTTTTGAGATTGAAAAAGATTACATGCATTTATCTAATAAACAAATGCGTTATCGTGAAATTCTAAACAACCCCTATTTTAATGCCGTTCATATTAAATATGGTTATGCCTCAACAGTTCATAAAGCTCAAGGGGGACAATGGTCACATGTATACATTGATGGGTCATATATTCCCGAAAGTATGAAGAATACCTCGTATTTGCGATGGTTATATACTGCTGTAACGAGAGCAAAAGAAAAGCTATTTCTTGTTAATTTTTCAGATCGTTTGATGTCAAATGAAAGTTTTGGGGACGCCAATTAAATATAAATTGATCACGCTTTAATGGTATATATTGAAGAAATAAATGAGTTTATTGGTTGAAAAGAATAATTTTGCGATTTAAATGAAATTTATCAGCGAGAAAACCTTTTCCAAATGGTCTAAGATTATAGGTCTATTACTTTTTTGTTTAACCATATTTTTTGGTTATCAAGTTAGTAATTTAAAGTTTGATTACGATTTTGAGAAATTTTTTCCCGCAGAAGATAACGATGCAGATTTTTTCTATGAGCATAGACAAAAGTTTGAATTTGATAATAATTT
>CAJWCX010000298.1 GCA_913031405.1 uncultured Flavobacteriales bacterium
GAAAATTTGACCAAGATTCTTATAAAGTTTCGGGCGGGTTACATGGTGTAGGAGTATCAGTAGTCAATGCATTATCCAAGTGGTTAAGGTTACAGATTAAAAGGGGAGGGAAGAAATATATTCTGGAATTTGAAGAAGGCATTTGCACTAAGCCACTTACCGAAATAGAACAATGTAATGAAACAGGAACTGAGATTCACTTTCTACCCTCAGTAGAAATATTTAACTCAATAGAATTTAAATATTCAATATTATCAAAAAGAATTAGAGAACTAAGTTTTTTAAACTATGGGGTAAATATTTGTTTATCTGATGAAAGAACAGATAAGGAAGAAAATTTTACGAATTCTGGTGGTTTAAGTAGTTATGTAACTTACCTAAACCAAAATAAAACTGCAGTTCATACCAAAATTTTTCACGTTCAAAAAGACATGGATAAAGTACATGTTGAAATCGCATTGCAATGGAACAGCAGTTATTATGAAAATGTTGTATGCTTTACAAACAATATTCCACAAAGAGACGGTGGCACTCATTTAACTGGTCTGCGTTCTGGCATGACCCGTTGTATCAATAAGTATCTTGAAATAAATGAGATAGGAAAGAAAACAAAAATAAATGTTCTTGGTGATGATTTGAGAGAGGGATTGACATGTATTCTTTCTGTTAAATTAGCTGAACCGAAATTTTCATCACAAACAAAAGACAAGCTTGTGTCAAGTGAAGTTCGGCAACCAGTTGAGGATGTTATTAGCAAATATTTCGAGGATTATCTAAATGAGAATCCGAAAGACGCAAAACAAATAATTTCTAAAATTAACGACGCAGCGAGAGCTCGAGAGGCAGCAAGAAAAGCTAAGGAAATTACGAGGAGAAAAGGAGTCTTAGACTCTATAGGACTTTCTGCAAAACTAGCTGATTGTCAAGAGCGAGACCCATCAAAATCCGAGATATTTTTGGTAGAGGGTGATTCGGCAGGTGGGTCCGCGAAACAGGCTAGAGACAGGAAGTATCAAGCCATTTTACCATTGAAAGGTAAAATTCTTAATGTTGAAAAAGCACGTCTAGATAAGTTGTTGTCATCGCAGGAAATTACAACTTTGATACAAACACTCGGCATTGGTGTGTTAAAAGGGGATTACTACGACCCTGATAAACTGAAATATCACAGAGTAATAATAATGACAGATGCAGATGTTGATGGATCACATATTAGAACTCTGCTTCTCACGTTCTTTTATCGACAAATGCCAGAAATAGTTAAACGGGGACATATTTATATTGCCCAACCACCTTTATACAAAGTTAAATTTAGAAAAGATGAGGCTTATATCAAAGATGACTATCATCTTGAAAATCATCTATTAAACATTGCGAGACAGAATGTACAATTGTTATTTAATAAGGAGAACACACCAATTCGAGAAGAAAAACTTGAAGGTAGCTATCTTGATTTAGCCAAAGCAATATTACTGGCAGAGAAGAAAATCATACCACTAGAATTGAAAGTAAACAGAAATATCATTGACTCCATAATAGACGGCGTAAAATTTCGTTTAGATTCACCCGAACAGGTAATTCAGACTATTCTTGACTTTAATACCTGGGTAAAAAGAAACAACAAAGAGCACATCTATTTGGAGTTAAAGGAAAGTATTGAGGAACCTAATTCTAATTCCATAATGTTAGTTGACAGAGATCAAGTTACTCTTCTTGATGAAAGTTTTTTCAACAGCAAAGATTATAATTTTTTTCACGAACTATCACAAAAGCTAGAGCAATTTGAATCTTTCGAAATCTCTTTCAAATTTTCTAGCGATGATGAAGAAAAAAAACAGCCTGCATTTAGAACCGCTGTAATCAACATTTTAAAGCATGTTGAAGAAAAAATTACGTTGCAAAGGTACAAGGGGTTGGGTGAAATGAATCCTGACCAACTTTGGGAAACAACAATGGACCCAGCGACCCGGATTCTGTCAAAGGTTGAAATCAAAGATGAGTCAGAAACCGAAACTGAACGAATCTTTGTTAAATTAATGGGGGAGGAGGTAGCGCCACGTAAAGAATTCATCCAAGAAAACGCATTGAACGTTACTAATCTTGATGTTTAACCTTTTTTTGCTTTGAGACGAATTCAAAGCCAATTGATCTATCATCTTTTAATACCAGATATGCTTTGAATTTCCTTTTAGTTCTGGCAGAAACAAACGAATCGAGCAGATCTGTTTTTCCATCTTTGAGCAGTTTCGCCATTTGTTCTGTTGAAATAGTCTGTTGAAGTATAGTTAACCCGCTCTTAAAATTACACGATTTGTTTTTCCCTACTGAATTTGAACATGAATAGCTTGTTTTATAAACAACTATATCTCCAGAGCATCTAGGACAACCACCAACAATGTCTTTTTGTTCATAGATTAACTTTTCTAAATTGTCGTCTTCATTCGACTCAAAATCAAATTTTAATTCGCAATCTTTCAAAATAATGGTGCCCGCAAATGGAAAACCTCTCTTACTTCTAAAACCTTCAAGCGGACCTAACTTTTTTTCTTTAATGAAAGTTTCAGCCTCAGTAACGGATAACAGTCTGCCTGCCGGAGTTTTTGAAATAGAAAAATCACAGACATTGCAGGCATATCTTTTGTATGTTTCACTAACTATACCGTCACACTTTGGACAAGG
>CAJWCX010000299.1 GCA_913031405.1 uncultured Flavobacteriales bacterium
TTTAGTTTCATTCTAAAATATTTGAGATGCAATGGATTTCACCGCATCTGAGTTCGACATTGTATAATAATGAATACAAGGTGCACCTTCTTTTACAAGTTCCTTTGATTGTTGAATACTCCATTCTATTCCTAATTCCTCAACATCACTATTTGACTTACACTTCAAAAGCTCAGTAGATAATTCTTCTGGATAATCAATATGAAAAAACTTAGGAAGAAATGAGATGTGGTTCAATGTTCTTATGGGTTTTAATCCAGGAATGATTGGAACTTTGATACCAATATTTCTGCAAGACTTGACAAAGTCGAAATATTTTTTGTTGTCAAAAAACATTTGAGTAACAACATATGATGCTCCTGCGTCTACTTTCCTTTTTAAACGTAATAAATCAGTTTGGAGATTCATAGCTTCAAAATGTTTTTCGGGGTATCCTGCAGCGCCTATACAAAAGTTGGTGGGTTCTAGTTTTATATCATCCATCATATATTCCCCCTCGTTCATGTTAGAAATTTGTTGGATTAATTCGACAGCATAGGAATGGCCATTCGGGTCAGGTCGAAATGAGGATTCCGTTTTAATGGGGTCACCTCTTAGGGCCAACACATTGTCAATTCCCAAAAACTGCAAATCAATCAATGCATTTTCGGTTTCTTCTTTACTAAAGCCCCCACAGATCAAATGAGGAACAGCATCTACATTGTATTTATTCATTATAGCCGCACAGATACCAACAGTTCCTGGTCTTTTTCTGATCGATACTTTTTCTAGTAGACCATTTCCTTTTTCTTTGTATAGGTATTCTTCGCGATGATAAGTGACATTTACAAATTTCGGCTCAAATTCCATAAGAGGATCAATCCCATCATATATGGACTGAATACTTTTTCCTTTAAGGGGGGGTAGGATTTCAAATGAGAAGAGCGAACTCTTGGCGGCGTCAATATGTTCAGTAACCTGCATAAAAAAGTTTAAACAAAAATATATAATTGTGCGGTGTCTGTAATCATAATTATAAAATACTTTCGTCGATAGCTTGATAGATTAATTCGCCCGCTATTTGTATTTCTTTTTCGGAAATAATTAATGGTGGGGATAAACGAAAACTATTTGGGTGAGATAGAAACCAAAAGCTAATGATCCCTTTTTCTAGGCAGCGATGAACTACCTTAGCTACTATTTCTGGAGATTTCATGTCAAAAGCAAACATCATTCCAAGGTGACGTGAATCAATGATTTCTGGATGTGATGAGATCTTTTCAGCAAGGAGTTGGCCCAATCTATCAACTTCTTTTAAATCGATATCTGTTTTTAAGGCTTTGCAAAATGCTGCGGCGGCTGCACAATTTACGGGATGACCTCCGAAGGTCGTAATGTGTCCTAAAGCAGGCTTTGTACTAAAAGCATCTAAAATATTTTTGTTTGAGACTAATGCGCCCATAGGAAGGCTGCCTCCAAGAGATTTGCCGAGGGTCAATATGTCTGGTTCAATTTCAAAGTGTTGGAAAGCGAAATACTTCCCTGTTCTTCCCAGTCCACATTGAATTTCATCAAGAACCAACAGGGCACCGGTAGCTTTGCATTTATGTCTGAGTTTTAGCATGAATTCATGAGAAGGTACAATCACGCCGGCATCACCCTGTACTGTTTCCAAAAACACACCTGCTGTTTTTTCTGTAATCCAACTTAATTGGTCAACTTGATTGATTTCAATAAACTTTATCTTTGGTAATAGTGGTTGAAATCTCTCTTTTCTTTCGTCGTTACTAGAAATGCTTAAGGAGCCGTTAGAACTTCCGTGGTAAGCACCTTTAAAAGCAATGATTTCAGTCCTTTCGGTATAGGATTTACAAAGTTTGATGGCGGCCTCATTCGCTTCTGTTCCCGAGTTTACAGGATAAATACAATTTAAATTTTTTGGTAAAAGAGCACCTAGTTCTCGTGCCAAATCGAGTTGAGCATCTTGAACGAATTCACCGTATACCATGACGTGCGAATGCCTATCAATTTGTGCTTTTATAGCTGACTGAACGGAAGGATAATTGTGTCCCAAGTTGTTGACACATAAGCCAGATATCATATCCATATAACGTTTACCTTTCTTGTCAATGATATAGATTCCCTCTGCATAATCAATCTCGATCAGCAGTGGATGTTTTGTGGTTTGCCCTAAGTGATTTAAAAAGATATTTTTGTTTTCCATTGGTAGGGTTTTATAAAATCAACCACTTATTTCGTTCTGCTTTACAGGGTAGATTATCATTGTCAAGGTAGGAGATTCATTCAAATAAAGAACTGTTAACGCAGCATGAATATTTCATTGTTAAATTTAGTAATATCTCGTTTACTTTTTACACATACTATGCAACTATTAAAATAAACTGTTACTTTTTTGGCTCAGTAATTATCTTACTGAAGACCTTCAAAAAAATATTGAAGCTGAGTTTATTCTGCGCCTTTTGGTTTCCTTATGACTTTGAAGATGTTAGTGAGTCTAAATCTAGGCAAAAAAACACCACGGATATTTTATTCTTCCATTGAAAAAGCACTATTTTTTCTTTTTGGCAACCTTTAAATTACAACGTACGTCTTGACATCAAACTACTCTAAACTCTAGAAAATGTAACTGTTTTCTTAAACTC
>CAJWCX010000300.1 GCA_913031405.1 uncultured Flavobacteriales bacterium
TTCACTTAGGAACATTTTATTGATGGTGCTATTACTTCTAGCCATCCCTCAAGATTATCTTCTTTTGCCTTCTATAGCATTATTATATTCTCTAGTTGCTCACACAGATTTATTATTAAATGCTTCTTTAAAAGAAATTAAGAAATGAAACAAATATTGCAAAATCTTTCAAATGGTAAAACTTCCTTGATTGATGTTCCTACCCCTAAACCAACTGAAGGTCATATTAATATTCAAACTACAAAATCACTCATATCGGTTGGCACTGAAAGGATGTTGGTAGACTTTGGAAAAGCAGGCTGGATTGATAAAGCTCTTTCACAACCAGACAAAGTAAAAATGGTTTTGGAGAAGACAAAAAATGATGGATTTTATGCAACTTATGACGCCATTAAGTCTAAGCTAGATCAGCCTCTTCCACTTGGTTACTGTAATGTGGGAAAGGTTCTCGATGGAAGTGATACAGGGATTGAAAAAGGCGTTCGCGTCGTCTCAAATGGTTATCATGCAGAAGTTGTCCGTGTCGCTAAGAACCTTGTTGCTACCATTCCTGATGAGGTTGATGATGAAACGGCCGCATTTACTGTTCTGGGTGCTGTTGCAATGCAAGGTATTCGACTTGCAAATCCAACTGTTGGAGAAACAGTAGTAGTAACCGGGCTTGGATTGATAGGTCTGCTTACCATACAGATATTAAAGGCAAATGGATGTAGGGTTTTAGGAATAGACTTAGATTCCAATAAATGTGAATTAGCAAAGCAGTTCGGTGCTGAAGTGATTGATTTATCAGAAAAACAAGATCCTATTGATATGGCAAACGCCTTTTCACGAGGGCGCGGAGTTGATGCTGTAATCATAACGGCTAACTCTAAGAGTAATGATATTGTGCATCAAGCAGCTACGATGTGTCGAAAAAGAGGTCGAATAATATTGATAGGTGTTGTCGGTCTTAAATTAAGCAGAGAAGACTTTTATGAAAAAGAACTTACTTTTCAAGTTTCATGTTCCTATGGCCCCGGTCGTTATGACGAGAACTTTGAAGATAAAGGAATGGATTATCCATTTGGATTTGTTCGTTGGACGGAGCAGCGAAATTTTGAAGCTGTCTTGGATCTTATGGCTTCGGGATCTATAAATGTAAGGCCATTAATAAGTCATCGATTTAAAATCGATGATGCCTTAGATGCTTATTCTAAATTAGATGATAGTTCAACCCTCGGTATTTTACTCGATTATCAGGAAAAGAAGCTCAAATCACTTGCAGAAAATACAGTTAAACTAAACCAATACGGCTCCAAAAAAGCGCAAAAAGGAAATGTTGCATTTATTGGTGGTGGTAACTATGCATCAAGAGTTCTCATACCTGCCTTCAAGAGATCAGGAGCAAACTTGACTGTTTTAGTTACCAGTGGCGGTACGAGCGCTGTACATCATGGTATCAAGAATGGGTTTCTAAAAGCTTCCACTGACATGGAGCAAGCCCTGGATGATGAAATCGATTCTGTAGTTATTGCTACACAACATAATCTGCATGCGCCTCAAATTCTCAGAGCCCTTGAGAAGAGGAAAAATATTTTTGTGGAAAAACCCTTAGCTCTTTCTCATGAAGAAATTGATAAAATAGAAGCATCTCAAAAAGAGTCGAAATCCATCTTAATGGTGGGTTATAACAGACGTTTTTCACCGCATATAAAAAAAATTAAAAACCTTCTTGATTCCAAGCCCTCACCTAAGACTTTTATTATGACAATGAATGCAGGTCAAATTCCAAGCGAGCACTGGACTCAAGATGCAAAAATAGGTGGCGGACGAATTATTGGTGAAGCTTGTCATTATATTGACTTGATGCGATTTCTGGCCGGATCAAAAATAAAATCCTTTAATGCTGTCAAAATGGGTGAAAATGATTTTGTAAAAATAACTGAAGATAAGGCTTTAATATCACTTACATTTGAAAATGGTTCCATGGGCTCCATCCACTACTTTGCCAATGGAGGAGATACTTTTCCAAAAGAGCGTATAGAGGTTTTTAGTGATAATGCAGTGCTTCAACTTGATAACTTTAGAAAACTTCGTGGTTTTGGGTGGAAAGGTTTTAACAAGATGAATCTCTGGTCACAGGACAAAGGGCAAGAGAATTGTGTTGATGCTTTTATGAAGTGCGTAAAAGAAGGTGGGAAGGATACCATTATTCCGCTGGATGAAATTTATGAGGTAGCACGAGCTTCTGTAGATATTGCAGAAATGTTAAGAAAATAAATTAAACATATAGATATTAGAACTATTCTTAATGAGGAAGCTTTTTCTTTTATTCAACACGTTACGTTATTTAAAGTGGCAGCAGATTTACTCAAGATTATTAAGGAATTTACGAAAACCTAAAGTCAATGAAAATTTCTCAGGACAGAAACCTGAGAGATCAAAAAAATGGAATCATTTAACGCTTTTTGATATCAAAATTGATGGCCTATCGAGGGCAAGCTTCTTAAATTATACAAAAGAACTCGATTTTCCAGGAGATTGGAACGATGAAACACCCAGTAAACTTTGGGTTTATAACCTACATTATTTTGAAGACCTTCTATCAATTAACGCTGAACAAAAACGCAATTTTCATTTACAAATATTAAATCGTTGGA
>CAJWCX010000301.1 GCA_913031405.1 uncultured Flavobacteriales bacterium
CGAAAGAACCAAATGCAGCATCAATAGCCTCTCCAAGTGCACCAGAAGGAGTACCTCCTCCATTAGGCGACATTACTTCCCAAAACAAACTGTGATTCCAATACCCTCCTCCATTATTTCTTACAGCAGGCTGATCAGAACAAGAAGATAATATTTCAAGTATTGACTTTCCTTCCATATCTGTTCCAGCTATGGCATTGTTCAAATTATTGGTGTATCCCTGATGATGCTTTGAATGATGTATTTCCATAGTTCGAGCATCAATATGCGGTTCCAACGCATCGTAAGCATAATTAAGTTCTGGTAGTGTAAATGACATTTCGTTAGGTTTTTAAATAAATAAATCAGATCAAAAATAAGGATTTAAAGCCAAAATAGTTCGAATTACAATGGATTTTTAGGGGTGAAGTGCTTTCAGTGTTTTGTGAGTTTAAAACTGTCATTCGCTTTATCCGTATGTTTTACCAATGATTCCAAATAGAACAAAACATCTAATATTTGGGAGATTACTCATGTCTTTTAAAGGATCTTAAAAAGGGATAGAATAAATTTGATGTGATTCTCATTTCTCGTTATTGGAATTGATTGAATCAGATAACAATAAAAAGATACCCCTTGGCTCGAAAAAAGAGGAATAAAAAAAACGCTAGAAAAGTTAACTAGCCTCTATATCATCCAAAGCCATCGTCCCAAAAGTATTATTATCCCATACTTTAACCTCGGAAATTCCTTTTCTGTAGAAAACAAAAGTAGGAAACGAACCTTTTGTAATTTTTCTCAATTGAGCGTTGTTGCTAATGAAATCATAATCAATTTGATTTTTTTTTAATTGCGGCTCAATATCTCCTCCTTTGACTTTTTTTGAAAGAATTTTATAAACAATGGGAAGTTTGGGGTTCCTTTTCCTCAATTCGACAATCATTTCAATAGATTTAAGACAGAAAGGACAGTTTGGAAGAACAATGATTTCGAGAGTAGATTTTGATTTAACAGATGCTGAATCTACCTGCACCACCCTGAAATCGTTATTGACATCAGAATGATAAATGGGATAAAAAGCAAAATAGACACCCGCAGGCATAATACTGAACAGACATAATAAAAACCATTTTAAATAAACGAGTTTAATTTTTCTCCAGAACAAAAATCCAGTTATAAAACCCATAAATAAGAGAAATACAAAAGGTAGAAAGACACTATTTTGCCAAGAGACTCCCAAAGAAAAAAACAGTTCTTCAAATGAATTCATGCCAATTTTTGAGCACAAATATAAAGGTCTAAAGAGAAAAATAAAAGCAGTTAGACACGAACTGTCGACATGCCCCCATCCACACCAATAGTTTGGCCTGTGACCCACTGATTTTCAAGGCAAAAAATAGCCGCTTCGGCAATATCTTCGGGACTCCCTATTTTTTTCAAGGGATGACGTTGTGCGGCGTTTTCTCTTTTTTGATCCGTACTAAGAAGGGCTTCAGCCAATGGCGTGTCCGTTAATGAAGGATTTACGACATTTACTCTAATATTAGGTGCCCATTCTGCTGCGAGACTTCTAGCTAAAGATTCCAACCCTCCTTTGGCAGCCGCTATAGAGGCGTGAAAGGACATTCCCTGTTGGCTCGCTACGGTTCCAAAAAGAACAACTGAGCCCTTATTTTTTTTCAGTTCTTTGAAATAAAATTGAAGCACCCGAACTGCGCCTAGAACATTCACCCTATAATCAGATATGAAATCTTCCACTGTCAACCTGTGAAAAGGTTTGAGCGTAATTGAACCTGGACAATACACGATATTATTTAAGCCCTCTATTTCGGGTAGCTCATCTTGTAAAACATCCAGTGCATAATGATTCTGCCTCGCTGAATAACTCCTAGAAATAACATGGCATTCATGAGATTTCAAGTTTTCTAAAATAGCTTTTCCAATTCCCTTTGTTCCGCCTATAATCAATGTTTTTCGTTTCATATCTATAAAACAAGTTTCAAATTGAAATGTTTAAGCCTAATAGTATTCACCATGAACACTTGGCACACTACCTAAAATGTAGTATTTTTGTTCTCCCAAAAGGGTGTTTATTTTAAATCAAAACAGGTGCAAATGATAACGGTAACCGAATCTGCAAAAAAACAAGCATTTCGTCTAATGGAAGATGACGGAAAGGAAGGCTTCTTCATACGCGTTGGTGTAGAGGGAGGAGGTTGTTCTGGATTGATGTATCAACTCAGCTTTGACAATGAAAAGAAAGAGGGAGACACTAGTTTTAACGATAATGGAATTGAAGTCGTTGTGGATCAAAAAAGCTATTTATATCTCATTGGTACTACCCTTGATTTTTCTGGAGGACTCAATGGAAAAGGCTTTGTTTTCTCAAATCCCAATGCGGATAGGACATGTGGATGTGGTGAATCATTTTCTTTATAAGTAAATAAGATAGAAATTGGCGGGACAATATACAGAGAACGAATTGGCAAAGGATCTTGAAAATCAAGATTACAAATTTGGTTTTGTTACTGATGTGGAGACAGAAAAAATTCCCATTGGACTTAACGAAGATATCATCCGACTTATTTCTAGCAAAAAAAATGAGCCTGAATGGTTACTCAAATATCGCCTTGAATCATTAAAAATATGGG
>CAJWCX010000302.1 GCA_913031405.1 uncultured Flavobacteriales bacterium
ATTCATATGGATATTCAGGTAATAGATGGAAAGCTTGAAAATTACGAGTACATGCTGATGCTATCTGATTACATGGGAGACAAGGATCTTACTTCTGTTCGTTTTGATACACTTCAGAATCACATGGATATCAAAAACGGGACATTAAACATCCCGAACATGTCTATTGAATCTACGATAGGCCATTTTGAATTATCTGGGACTCAAGATATGGAGTTCAATATGGAATATTATATTCGCATCCCATGGTCAATCATCAAACAAGGAACTCGATACAAAATCTTTGGCAGCAAAAAAACCAAAGACGGACAGACAGGAGACGATAAAATTATTGAAGTGGATCCTAACAAAAAAAAACCGTTACCTGAACCTTAAGATGATAGGTAATGTGGACGATTACAAAATCACTTTAGGCAAAGCCAAAAAACGAAATCAATAAAGAGAATTATCTATGATAACAGAACATCAAAAAGGCTTCAGAATGGAAAAATAAACATGTATCTTTATCCCTAACATCAATAACTGCAAAACCACCAAGATGAAACACCTATTAAGCATTTCCCTCATAGCACTGACAACAACATCTTTTGCTCAGAACAGTTCAATGTATCAAAAACCGCCAAAGGAAATTCTCGATCTTGTTGATGTTGAAAGAGCACCAAGTGTGTTAATGAATGATGATAAAAGCCAAATGGTTTTACTTTACAGAAACTCCTATAAATCCATACAAGAATTATCAAAGGAGGAAATGCGTTTAGGAGGGCTAAGGATTGATCCAAAAACCAATATTGGGAGCAGAGTGACTTACACTAATAATGTCAAACTTAAAAAGCTGAATCAAAAAGAAGCGAAAATTGTTCAGGTTAAAGGACTACCCGAAAATCCAAAACTCACCAACTTTAAATGGTCACCTGATCAAAGTAAAATTGCCTTAACAAATACAACTTCAGATGGGGTTGAACTTTGGGTTCTTGATATTGAATCGGCCTCGGTTTCAAAAATCACTGGGGCCTACCTCAATTCCAATATTGGCAATGTGATACATTGGTTTGAAGATGGAGCATCTCTATTGGTGAAGATGATTTCAAAAAACAGAAAACCGTTGATCAATACAAAAACGACAGTACCCATAGGGCCTACTATTTCTGTTAATGACGGAAAAAAAGCACAAAACAGAACCTATCAAGATCTACTCAAAAACAAGAATGACGAGCATAATTTTGAACAATTAGCCATGTCAGAGATTTATAAAGTTTCATTAGATGGTTCAAAGGAAAAATGGCTGGGAGCTGATTTATACAGAGAATTAACCTTTTCGCCTGATGGAAATTATGTGATGATCGTTACCATAAACAAGCCTTTTTCATATTTGGTTCCCTATGGGCGATTTCCTTCTAAAACGAGGATTTACACCAAAGAAGGAGTGGAAGTTGAAACCGTATTAGACGTACCTTTAATAGAAGACCTTCCCCAAGGCTTTATGGCGGTACGAACAGGAAAACGAAATTTTAGTTGGCGAAATGACAAGCCTTCCACTTTAACTTATATAATGGCTTTAGATGGAGGTGACCCAGCAATCAAAGTCGAGCATCGTGACGAAATGTTTGAATTAGAAGCTCCATTCAAATCGAATGGAAAGAGTATTCTAAAAACCATAAATCGATTTTATAACGTGCAGTGGGGAACAGATGAGGTTGCTATTGCTTATGATTATTGGTGGAATACAAGAAATACAAAAACTTATCTTTTCAACCCGTCGGATGCATCCAAAGCCCCCATTGTACTTCACGATAGAAATTATCAAGACCGATATAGTGATCCGGGCAGTTTCATTATGGAAAGAAATGATATGGGTAGCATGATATTGACCATCGTAAATAACCAAGCATTCTCAATCGGCGATGGATATACAAAAGATGGGCAATTCCCATTTGTGGATCAATTAAATCTAAAGAGCCGAAAAAAGAAAAGAGTTTATCAATCGACCTATACCGATAAAGTCGAAGACATTAGCAATTATGATCCCAAAAAGAAAAAGCTACTCGTAAGAATTGAATCGCCAACCGAGTATCCAAACTATTATTTCAGAACGATTGGAGCTAAGAAAATTGATCAAATTACCCATTTTGAAAACCCGTTCAAGAGCCTACAAAATGTCGATAAAAAGGTGATCAGCTACTCACGTGAAGACGGTATTGAACTTTCAGGAACCTTGTATCTACCGATCGGATACGATAAAAACAAGAAAGAAAAAGCCCCTATGATTTTGTGGGCTTATCCCACAGAATTTAAGGATAAATCAAGTGCAGGCCAAAACACCAAGAATCCAAATGAATTTACATACCCATATTACGGCTCCATGGTATATTGGGTCACTAGAGGGTACATCGTACTTGATGATGCCTCCTTCCCGATTATAGGAGATGATGATGAGGAACCCAATGACTCGTTTAGAGAACAACTCGTTGCCAATGCAAAAGCCGCCATTGATGCCGTAGACAAGCTGGGGTATGTGGACAGGGACAGAGTTGCCGTTGGTGGACATAGTTATGGCGCCTTTATGGTAGCCAATCTCCTTTCACATTCTGACTTATTTGCCGCGGGAATTGCCAGAAGCGGTGCCTATA
>CAJWCX010000303.1 GCA_913031405.1 uncultured Flavobacteriales bacterium
ATTCTAATAAATTGATCACAGGAAAAATCGCCAAATATCTCGATGAAATGATTTATGCCAAAAAAAATGCTTAAAAAAGTAATATCATACATTCACATTTTGTTCTGCTGGACCATTATTGCTCCGCTTAACATCTTTGTAAGAAGAGAAAGAGGATTAACGGTTGTCATTGGGAAATTATCAGGAGAAATAGCTGATAATACGAAATACTTATTGATTCATGGGATTCGGGAAAATAAAAATATCCGTTTCCTAACAAAGAGTGCAGCCGTGCTTAACGCAAACAGCGACATCAAAAAACACATTGTCTTATTTGGGAGTCTAAAAGGAGTTCTAACACTGCTAAGAGCATCGCAAATTGTAGTTGATTACTCTCATTGGTCATATCGAAACCCGATTTACTTCTTTCTTTCCCTAAAAGCAAAAAAAGTGCATTTATGGCACGGACTTACCTTTAAACCTGTCGAGCTCGGTTTAATTGCAAAGGGAATTCCTTATCTCAAATCGCGCCTCTTTAGACATATTGTCAACTATGATTTGATGGTTTCAACCTCCAATTTCTGGACTGAGCACCTCTATAAAAAATATTTTTTAGCTAAAGATGTTGAGAATTATGGATACCCAAGAAATGATGTTCTTTTCAGAAAACCTGACCAACTGGACCTTATCGGAGTCGACCTAAACAAGTTTAATATGCTAAAAAAGGCCAAAGAAAAGGGCTATAAACTAGCGATCTATTCTCCTACGTTTAGGGATGATGGAAGCGACGCATTTTCGAGTGGAAATTTAAATCTTGAAAAACTAAATATCTTTCTCAATAAACACAATATAATATTGGTTTTAAAGATGCATCCACACAATGCCCATGTATACGAGGATCTATCCAATATCTTGAATTATGGTAAAGATTTCGACATCTATCCTGTGATGTCATTGTCCGATATGATGATTACAGATTACTCTTCTATATATATCGATTATTTAATAATTGATCGCCCAATCGTATTTTTCAACTACGATTACGAAAAATATTTAGAGAAAAATAGAAAATTACAAACGAAATTCTTAGACACAATTCCAGGAGTTATTACAAGAGAACAAGAAGGTTTAGAACAAGCAATACTTGACCACTTAATTTCTTGCAAGGATTCACATAAAGGAGATCGTACGAAATTGAAAGAGACCTCCTATGAATTCTTTGATGGAAATAGCGCTCAAAGGATTTTTCGTAAGTTTGACAAATGGCAAAAATAGTATTTGTATATCTCGAAGAGCCCTACTTTATTTTTCATTCAATCGGCTTGGCCATTGAGCTTGCAAAAAGAAAAGAAAACGAGGTAAGTATACTGTTTAATTCCAGAAACGAGAGGGATTTGAGAGAATTTTTACCTATCAATCATTCTATCAAATTAACAAGGGTAACTCCCCCCTGGATCGTTGCGCTTCCTTTATATATTGAAATTAAATTAAATTATCGAAAATCGATTTTCAAAAAATATAAAGAAGTCTTAGCGCAGCAAGATGTATTCATATCAAGTCTCTATAATGACTTGATCATCCGTGAAGTTATTGCACCAAAAAAAATAGCAATGGTCTATACAGCTCATGGACCTGCAAATCGCCAATACTGCTTCAATGATATTGTAAAACAGTTTGACTTCTTTTTCTGTGCTAGCAAAAAAGAAGCTGAAATTCGACGGGAAATGGGACAAGTAAAAGCAAATAACCATTGTGTTGGAGGTTATTTAAAGCTTGACGTTGCCAAACCGAAAAAATTAGATGTGTTTCATGATGATCGTGAGGTGGTTTTATATAATCCGCACTGGGATAAAAAGCTGAGCTCTTTTTTTAAATATGGTTTTGATATTTTAGACTTCTTCAAGGACCATCCAACAATGAATTTAATATTTGCTCCGCACGCTTTGCTCATAAAACGAAATCTTTTACTGCGCCTCAGACTAAAGCGTTATGAGAAATATGCGAATATTCACATGGATTTTGGGTCAAATAGGAGCCATGATTTTTCTTATGTAAAGGCCGCAAATATTTATCTCGGGGATGTGAGCAGTCAAGCACTAGAGTTCTGCCTACTTGAACCAAGAAGATGTATCTTCATAGATGTGAACCA
Source organism: uncultured Flavobacteriales bacterium (assembly GCA_913031405.1). Lineage (GTDB taxonomy): Bacteria > Bacteroidota > Bacteroidia > Flavobacteriales_D > Crocinitomicaceae > UBA952. The sequence goes on from CAJWCX010000303.1 coordinate 2,129, forward strand.
AAACAAAAGCTCGCGTTACATTTCGTGGGGCCTTGGTGATGTGTATGCTAATGATTTTAATATGGCCAGCGCATTAAACCAATTGGATGCTTCATATGATAATGCTTACAAAGCAAAGCAAAAATGCATTGTAGAAGATGTTTTTACAATACCTAAAGAAAAAACGAGCACTGAAACGTTCGCAGATGAGCTATCCTTATTTATAGCCTCCAATAGCTAAACATTGCTCTAATTTTTACTGAAATTACTTCTGAACAATGACACGTATCACGATGGGGTCCTCGGATTTATAGACCGCCAAGCCCTTAGACTGAATCTTATAGAGTATCTTAAATCCAGCTGTCTCTAATCGCGAAATGAATGAATCAAATTCTACAAATCGACGGTAATGGTCAGTGACAAAAGAATTATCAGTTAAAGCCTCTCCTTGACCAAAAAGTTCATCATGAATACTTCTAATTTCGATATAAAAGAGACCTCGCTCCTTCAAAGCAC
>CAJWCX010000304.1 GCA_913031405.1 uncultured Flavobacteriales bacterium
GCGCAGGATTCAAATATACCGGATTCGAGAAAAATTGGGTAAAGGCAGGATCTTGAGATCTTACCGCATTATTTTTAGTTGAAATAAGTGAACCAAAAATAATTGCAAACAAGAAAAAATGTCTTTTCTTCACAAAATTGAGTTTATGCACGAACAATCTTAACGTAAATTTAGTTTCTAAGGTTACAAATATCGCATATTTATTGTAATAATTTTAATAATTTGGCGTTTTTTACCTCATGAACCATTGCTGTTTTAACACATTATGATGAAGTTGTTCCTTTTCTCTTTATTCCTTTTTTTTCTTAATCTTTCTTACACTCAACAATTTACCTTTGAAATTGATTGGAAGAGCCCTTCCCTTATGGAGTTTGGTGAAACGGGCTACTTACTTCCAAATTTTGAAAATGTGTCATATGACAATGGTAAGCCTATGTTTTTTGAAAAGGTCATTTTGAAAGCATCGGACCGTCAAGTGAAAGGTGTTTCTTTCGAATTAATCAAGTGTTCTGCTGAAGAAATTCATTATTTGAATGTGCTTGAGTTTCAGATAACAGAGGACCTGCAGTTTGATATTAAGGTGACCCGTGGTGGGCAGAACCAATTTCTCGTTGTTTCAGGATTTCCATTTATTCGTAAGAATGGTGTAGTTCATAAAATAGCTTCATTACAGGTTTCTTGTTCTTCTAATCCTTCGGTAATACAAAAAGATTTTGTTTTAGAGTCTGTATTGAGGCCGGGTTCAGGTGACTGGTATAAGATTTCTGTAGTGAATGATGGCGTTCACATAATTGATTCTGACTTTTTGAATTCGATGGGCTTGGATGCCTCTGTTATAAACCCTAATCATATTCATGTCTATGGTAATGGGGATGGTATGCTTCCAGAATTAAATTCTTTACCAAGAACAGATGATTTAGCTCAAAATAGTGTCTTGTACTTTGGCGCAGAAGACAATTCCTTTGACAGTGGGGATTATATTTTGTTTTATGCCTGGGGTCCTGACCGTTGGATCAACAATGGCACAGCTGAATTTGATAAAAAGAAACATGTTTATTCTGATTATTCCTACTATTTTATCAATATCAATTCGAATGTTTCTCCAAAAAAAATTTTGAGTCAAGAGCCAATCCTAGGGACTGTTGATGAAATAATCTCTTCATACGATTTTCGGGCTTGTTATGAAAATGATCTTGTTTCTCTTGTAGGTGGTGGTCAAAGATGGTACGGCGAGTTATTTGATGTCAATCTTGAGCAAACTTTCAATTTTTCAATTCCCAATATTTCAAACTCTCCTGTCGTATTCAAAACAGCAATTGCCACAAATGCTTCCAGTGCCTCAGGAACCTCACAACGTTATTCAGTGAATGGTGTTACACTTGAAGAATCAGAACTTCCGACTACCTCAATGGATTATGCAAGATCTACAAAGTCATTTTCTCTAAGCAATCCTCCAGATTTCATTCCTTTAAAAATAGCCATTCAGAGAAATAGTCCAAGTGTTCTTACGTATTTGGATAGAATTGTCCTGAATACGAAGCGTGATTTGGTATTTTATGGCTCCCAAATGGGTTTCCGCAATCTATCAGGGAGTCAATTGGGCATTGGAGAGTTTGTCGTTTCAAACTTTCCGTCTACCGGTTTCGTTTGGGATCTATCCGATCGACACAATCCCAAACGAGTAGAAGGAGAAATTTCAGGGACCACATTTTCTTTTTTGGATTCTTTGGCTTATCGTGAATATGTGGTATCTAATGGAGGTACTTTTTTTAGCCCGGAATTTCACTCTACAGTCGATCACCAAAATCTTCATGGATTAGAGCAGGCAGATTATCTTATTGTAACACACCCGACTCTGTTGCTTGAAGCCGAAAGATTGGCTGATTTACACAGAGACTTAGGCGTTTCAGTTCATGTGGTCAGTTCCGAACAGGTATACAACGAGTTCAGTTCTGGTGCCCAAGATGCTGTTGCTATTCGCATGTTCGCCAAAATGTTTTACGATAGATCTCAGTCTAATCCTTCGACGGCTCCAAAGTATTTACTAATTTTTGGTGATGGTACCTATGATCCAAAAGATCGAGTTCCAGACAATAATAACTTAATGCTAACCTATCAGGTTTTGAACAGTGAAAATCATATCTCTGCGCTTGTCACAGATGACTTTTTTGGAATGCTTGATGACAACGAGTCGATTTCTGGTGCTGACCTTTTGGATATAGGCATTGGTAGAATTTTAGCCTCTGATCCAACAACAGCAAAACAACAAGTGGATAAAGTTCAGCATTACATGCAAAATGGGTCTAGTCTTTTTCTAAATGCCGGTGCTTCGTGTTGTTTAGATGAAAACTCTACAAATACATATGGAGATTGGCGTCAGAAGTATGTTCAAGTTGCAGATGACGAGGAAGGAGGATATTTTGTGAATACAGATACGGAGCCACAATATTTTTCAGTGAAAGCCAATCATCGTGAAATGAATTGTGATAAATTGTATTTGGATGCTTTTCCTCAACAGACGAGTGCTGGTGGACAACGTTACCCTGATGTTCTCAATGGAATAACAAATCGCATTCAAAGGGGTGTTTTATTAATAAACTATGTAGGTCATGG
>CAJWCX010000305.1 GCA_913031405.1 uncultured Flavobacteriales bacterium
CGACTTTTTGGAATTCATTCTTTTTTCCTTTTTTGACAACGATTTTCTCTTTAATAAAATCTAAGTCGAAGGCATGTAGGGGTGTCCCGTATTCAAACATGACATAGTTTGTAATATCTACTACATTATTAATTGGTTCGATATCAATCGACTTAAGCGCTTTTTGAAGCCAAACTGGAGAGTCGGATATTGTAATGCCCTCGATGGTGGCTCCAATATATTTGGGGCATAATTTGGCTTCTTCTATTTCAATCGACAGTGTTCTAGATTCATCTGATTGAATATTGGAGTTTTCTGGAAGTTTCAAGTTCAGTTGCTTTTTTCCATGGTAATTTAGAAATGCTTTGATATCTCTTGCTACGCCAATGTGTCCCATTGCATCACATCTATTAGGTGTTAGCCCAATTTCTAGCTGATGGTCTGAATTTAGGTTAAAATGGGTGGCTGCGGGGGTTCCGGCTTTTGCCTTATCGAGTATCATGATTCCATCGTGAGCTTTTCCCATACCGATTTCATCTTCAGCACAAATCATTCCTGAAGAGCTAATGCCACGTATCTTTGCTTTTTTAATCTTGAGAGGTTGATCTGGCTTTGGATATAAGATGCTTCCTACAAGAGCAACGACTACATATTGGTCATTTTTTATATTAGGCGCACCACATACAATTTGAAGTGTTTCGTTACCAACATCAACTTGTGCAACATGAAGCCTATCGGCATCTGGATGTTTGATGCATTCTTTCACTTTTCCAATCACTAATCCTTTAAGACCTCCCGGGATTTCATCCATTTTTCTGATGCCTTCAACCTCTAAACCAGTGTCTGTCAATATTTCTGACAACTCTTTAACCGATAGGTCAAAATCAAGATAGTTCTTTAGCCAATTATAGGATACCTTCATTCTAATTGTATTTCACTGCGAATTTATTAATAATGAGGAAATCTATACTGATATGTTATATAATATTCACTTCCCGTTCTAATGAAACATTAAATTTCTGCTGAACATCTTTGATGATTTGAGATGAAAGTGCTAAAATTTCATCACCTTTTGCATCTTTATAGTTCACCAGAACAAGAGCCTGAAGCTTATGGACTCCATATCGATTGTCATATGTCTTGCCTTTCCATCCTGATTGCTCAATAAGCCATCCCGCAGCAAGTTTTACTTTATGGTCTGGTGCAGGATAGTGTGGGATATCGGGATATTTATTTTGAAGCTTTTCAAGAAGTTCCATCGAAACTATAGGATTTTTAAAAAAACTCCCTGCATTCCCTATTTTATTTGGATCAGGAAGTTTAGATTGTCTGATATTGATAACAGCTTGACTCACATTTTTTATGGTTGGATGATTGATTCCCATGGATTCAAGTTCATCCTCAATTGCTCCATACGATGTTTTTACAGTATGCTTTTTAGACAATCTAAAGGCAACCCGGCATATCAGATACTCTCCTTTTAATTCGTTTTTAAAAATACTTTCTCGATAGCCAAACTTACAGTCATCGAAATAGAATCGTTTGCTTTTTTTTTCTTTGATGTGGTAGGCATCCAAATAGGTAAAAACATCCTTTATCTCGACACCATATGCTCCAATGTTTTGCATCGGGCTTGCACCAACATTACCAGGAATAAGACTCAGGTTTTCTAAACCTCCATAGTTGCAATCAATACATCTCATAACGAACTGGTGCCAATTCATTCCTGCTCCTGCTTCAACAACAACATCAACCTCAGATTCTTCTACAATTCTGAAACCCTGAATATCATTTTTAAGCACCAATCCATTGAAATCCTTTGTGAGCAAAATATTGCTGCCTCCACCAAGAATAAGCAATTCTTTTTCACCATGCTTCTCAAGTATTTGAGAAATATCATCTGTGCTTTGAATAAGTGCATAGGAATCAGCTATGGCATCGATGCCAAAGGTATTTAAGCTTTTTAGAGAAACCTTATATTGAATCATAGCTCAAATTTAAGTGCTATCTTTAAACTTTTAAGGTGCTAATAAAAAAACATACTAACATTAAGTCCTTGATTTGTTGTTTGTAGCCTTGTTAAAAACTACAAAAAAACCTTTGTAGCTCATAACTGTTACTATTTTTGTATGAAACGTTTTTTTATAAATTTCCTATGATTCGTATATTCTTATCCTTTTTTCTTTGTTTGTTTATTTGTTGCAATATTCGGGCACAATTCAATTCAATTGATATTGGCACTTCTTTAAAATTCAAAGAAGTGATTGATAAGGTTTCGCGTTACTACGTTGATGATACTGATCCAGAAAAGCTAACAGAAACGGCTATTGTTGCTTTATTGGAAGAGCTAGATCCACATTCTACCTACATACCAAAGGAAGATTTACAAGCAGCGCAAACAACAATTAATGGAAGCTTTGTTGGTGTAGGTATTCGTTTTCAAATTATGAAGGACACCTTGAATGTTGTTGCCACTATTTCAGGCGGACCGGCAGAAAAGTTGGGTATTCTTCCAGGAGATAAGATCGTAGTGGTAGATGGCATTAACATTGCCGGTGTGGGGTTAAAAAATAGTGATGTTAGAGAGAAATTAATGGGGGAATTAGGTTCTAAAGTGAAGGTCGAAGTCAAAAG
>CAJWCX010000306.1 GCA_913031405.1 uncultured Flavobacteriales bacterium
ATTTATATTTATACTATAATCTTTACTTAAAAGTGGATTAAATGGAAATTGCTCTCCTTTTATTCCTAAACTTGGACTATAATAAATGTTTTTATACCCATTTTCTCTAATAAAACTGTCGTCATGTTTATTATTTCCTCTGGCTTTTTATTATTTCATGTTGTCTTGTTGTATGCTTTACTGTTTTTCATCATTCAATATACGGATTCGGAGAAGAAGAGGGGCATTGGGTGATGTGGCCCTTTTTTAAAGACCATACCATTTATGGAGCTACGCTTGCCATATGTCTTCCTATTAGCCTTGCTTTATTAAGGCAGCGGGGAAGCCCTCCTTTATCTAAAGCAATTCTCATTCTATTAAATGTTATTTTAGTTGTTGGACTTGTTTTTTCATACACGCGTGCGGCGTGGCTTAGTGTTGTTTGCGCAGGTATTGTTGGCCTCATTGTTCACTTTAAAGTGAATTTTAAACTTTTATTGGGGACGACCATGGCTTTTGGTTTACTCATCTATTCTCAATGGGACACTATTCAACTTAGCCTTGCCAAAAACAAACACGAACATACCACAGATGCCTTCGATGAAAAAATTCAAAGTGCTGCAAACGTGACTACCGATGCGTCAAATCTCGAACGTATTAATCGATGGGATTGTGCTTATCAAATGTTTTTAAAAAAACCTCTCGTTGGATTCGGTCCTGGAACATACGCCTTTGAATATGCTCCATTTCAAGACCCTGAAAACCTGACTATTATTTCCACAAACTTTGGAGACATGGGAAATGCACATAGTGAATATCTTGGAGCACTATCAGAAACTGGGATTGTTGGACTTGTGTTATTTTTATCGATTGTTGGTTCTATTTTTTATTGTTCAATTCGTTTGTACAATAGCACAGCAAAAGATAAAAAAGATGAGCGACTACTGATTATGGGAATCATAATCTCTTTGTCTTCCTATTTTATTCATGCTTTTTTGAACAACTATCTTGATACGGATAAAGCCGCAGTTCCCATATGGGCAATGTGTGCGATGATTGTTACCATGAGTCTTTCTTCATCTAACGATCAATCCATAGTGAAGGATTAAGGCTTTTTGTAGAAGACCCTGAAACCTGATGAACTTCAAAATGAAGTACTCCTAAATCACCATTCTCATTTAAAACAACTCCAAGGGCTTGTTTTGTTGATACTCGATTGCCGGCAGAAACCCTTGTTTCTTTAAGGTTACTGTAAACTGTTCTAAAGTTTCCATGTTTTAAAATAACGACTTTTCCCGATCCTGGTATAGTAAAAACACTGGTTACCTCCCCCTCGAATACAGCCCTAATTATAGCCCCCTCTGGGCAAGATATGTCAATTCCATTATTATTGGTGTAGACTCCACTGAGGGTAGGGTGCTGGTTTTTACCAAACCGTTCTGTAATAGATCCTCTTGAAATAGGCCAAGGTAATGAACCTTTATTGTTTTGGAATTTATTACTGATAATTTTTCCCTCTGATGATTCATCTATAAAGCTCAAATTAGCCGTTTTAACATCCTCACCGCTCTTTTTGGACGCCTCTCTTTTTCTTCTTTCTGCTTCTCTTCTTTTTCTTTCTATCTCAGCAAGTTCATTTTGTATCGCCTCAGTTATTCTTCGTTTTATTTCCTGCTTTTTGATTTCGTTTTTTTTGATTTCAGCAAGCAACACTCCTTCCCTCTTTTTAATTTCAGCAAGAACAGTCTCCTTTTGGATTCGATCGGACTCTATTTCTGCCCTCTCTATTCTCTTTTGGGCGAGAGCAGACTGCTTGTTCTCTTTCTCAATCTCTATTTGTTTAATTTCTTCATTAATTTTTAATTGGTCTTGCGTGATTAATGCAACCTGTTTTTGGTGAAGAGATGAAACACTTTTAAGGTACTTGTTTCTTTTTTGGGCCTCATAATAATTATCAGAAGAAAGGATAAACATCATTCTACCGTTCTTATTTCTGTTTTTATAAGCATAAAGAACCATCTCTTTGTACTGTGCTTTCAGTTTTTCCATCCTAATCCGAAGCGCATCAACTTTTGCTTTTCTTTCTTTTATATAAATTTCCGCCATTTTTACTTGGTCATCATACACCCTAAGTAGAGCCTCTCTGCTATCTATCTGATTCTCAATTAGCTTTAATTCATTAAGTGAAGCTTCGCGGCTTGATGACACCTTTTTAAGAAGGTTTTTCGTGTTGGATATTTTCTTTTCGAGCTTTTTTTGTTCTTTTTTGAGTTTTGCACTTTGAGTTTGTGCAAAAAGACCAAAGCAAAAAAAAGTGATGAATATTGTATTAATTACATGCTTCATATGACTCCGGTATAATCATGAATAATCGTCTAGACTGATTGATTTTTAATTTATTAAAAACCATTTTAATTTGAGAATATGACTTTGGGCCTCGCAACGAAATCAACATTTCTTTTGGGAAATTAACTTGTTCTTTTTCTTGCCATTGTTTATATAGAATATCAATTTTGAAAGAATCTGCTGGACTATTGATGTGAGTTGAAACAAGCTGGTCTGCATTTGCATTTAGTTTGTAGGTATAAATAATGTTAGACCTATGGCGTTTTTCGCTTTTTT
>CAJWCX010000307.1 GCA_913031405.1 uncultured Flavobacteriales bacterium
TATGAAAATGGTAAGGTCTCTGGTATACATGCCACAGATCAAATTTCCAGAGTATCCTTCGAGCTTAAAGCAAATGTTGTTGTGAACGCAACTGGTGTTTTTGCAGAAAAAATCATGAAAATAGATGATCCTAATTCGAAAATCAAGATCAAACCTAGTCAAGGAGTTCACCTCGTTTTTGATAGGAGCTTTTTAAAATCAGAAAATGCCATTATGGTTCCGAACACCTCAGATGGAAGGGTTCTCTTCGCTGTGCCTTGGCATGATGCAGTGGTCGTTGGAACAACAGATCATACGGTAAAGGAAGCCTCCATTGAACCTCAAGCCTCAGAAGATGAAATCCAATTTATTCTCGATAATGCAGAAAAATACATGACGTGTAAACCGAAAAAATCGGACATTAAAAGTATTTTTACTGGACTCAGACCCCTCATCTCTCATGAAAAAAAATCGTCTAAATCTTTATCCAGAAAGCATGCGGTGATTCAAGGTAAAAAAGGTGTGGTACATCTGCTTGGAGGTAAATGGACTACTTATCGCAAAATGGGTCAAGACACCATTGACTACATCATGCGAAAACAAAATATTAAAGCAAAAGATAGTCAAACCGAAAAGCTTCAAATTTTCGGATATCAAAAAAACCTCTCTTGGGATGACCCTCTTTATTTTTATGGTTCTGAGAAACGTAAGGTTCAAGCTATGGGAAGCAATGATCGATTGAGTAAAACACTCCCTCTTACAGAAGCTCAGATCCATTATGCCATCAAATACGAAATGGCACTAACGATAGAAGATGTTTTATCACGAAGAACCCGCTGTCTTCTTCTGAATGCAAAAGAATCCATGTCACTGGCAACTAAAGTTGCTGAAATCATGGCTCATTATATGAAAAAGGATAAGAATTGGGAGAAAGAACAAACTGATTTATTTATAATTTTAGCATCAAATTATAATATATGACACCATTTATAGCTGAAGTATTGGGAACTTGTATCCTTATTGTATTTGGAGCTGGGGTTGTCTCCAATGTCTCTTTAAAGAGTACGGAAGGGGGAAAAGACCCTAAGTGGATTTTGATCACTATCGCATGGGGGTTTGCTGTTTTTATTGCTGCATTTATAACTGCTGATATTAGTGGCGCACACCTGAACCCTGCTGTCACCATTGGTTTGGCGATAACAAACAAATTTGACTGGGCAATGGTTCCTATTTATATATTGGCACAGACAATAGGAGCAATAATTGGTAGCTTCTTAAATTACCAACTTTACTATGACCAATTTAAGCTCGAAAAAGATGAACTCACATTTCGAGGTTGTTTTTGTACAGCTCCACAAATAAAGAATACACCAAGAAACCTATTTAGTGAGGCGTACGGAACTTTTTTTCTGGTATTTGTTATTTTCTATATCGCCAAGCCCGAGCTACAAATTGAGGGTATAGAGGAGCTACAATATGGAATCGGTTCTCTAGATGCTTTACCTGTAGGAATATTAGTTTGGGCCATAGGCATGTCCTTGGGTGGCACAACCGGATACGCGATTAACCCTGCTCGAGATTTAGGGCCGCGAATTGTCTATACACTTATCAGAGGTTCAAAAGCGAAGTCCAATTGGAGCTATGCCTGGATTCCAGTTGTAGGCCCCCTAATCGGAGGCTTACTCGCAGGTCTTGTCTACAATCTGATCGGATAAAGCAGAATGAAGTAATAGATTAAAGCCTTATTTCTTCCTCCACTTCTTCTATAGCCTCCTGAAATATATCATCATTTGACTTGTCCTTTCCTACGGTAGGGATACCTAAAGACAATCCAAAACGTAAAGGATAAACACCTACTGTTTTGTTCTCTTTAAATAGAGAAGTCAAACCATATGTGGCAAATAAACCCCAATTGTTATATCCCATTCTCACCGTAGCATCAAGAACGACTGGATTGAGGTTGTACTTTGATCGGGTCACATTATTGAATTTATCGCCATTTTCATAGGTTCCTTTTCTTGTGGTTCGAGATCCAATACGAACACTACCAACTACTCCAGCACTAAAGTAAAAGTTTTTAGCGCCTCTTCTTTTTGAGGCAAATTCAAGCAATAGCGGCACAGAAAAATAGTGTGCCGTTAAATAATTCTGCTTGTACTCCTGATTTGGATCCATCACAGCTCCTACCACCGAGTCATTGTGAAACAATACATAATCATCCTTGAAACCATAAGAATTAACGTGCCAACCCAAACCTGTGGTTAAGCCAAGATATTGCTTAAATATCGGTAGTTTATAATCTAGAAAATTAAAATGTGCTGATATTGATTGAACAACATTATTTTCCCAATACCTATTGTCAGAAAACTCAGTGCCCATATCTGCATTGGTTAACATATTTACTCCGATATCAAAACCAAACCAATGCGCCTCATACCTTGGCTTTACATCATCAGATTGGGCAAAAGCCATGTAAGAAGCCATGCCTATGGTGGACAAAAAAAGTTTAAGTTGAAATTTCATATCTTTTAAAATTTATTATTCTTAAATATTTACGAGAAGACGAAACATAAAGTTACGTCCTGCCTGAGGGTAATAGAAATTTTCTACTATTCTCTGTC
>CAJWCX010000308.1 GCA_913031405.1 uncultured Flavobacteriales bacterium
CGGTCTCAGGACACGATTCATTGTCTTCATAACATTTCCAATGAAGCTGAATATGCATTGCTCAAAGGAAATCCAAACACTTCAAAGTTTGGTGAGGTCGATGCCTTAAAGGTTCTTTATGACTTAAAATCGGATAGCATCTATTTCATCAATTCTAATTACTACGACTACCATGTGAATTTTTGTAAGGAATATTTGAGCTATTCGGATAACGGATGGAAATTCAACCTTAACAATTATACAACCACAAATAATCGAGAATATTTAATGGGTACGATCAATCGATTTTACAGCAAAAATTTCTTTACCCTTGAGTTTTCAGTAGCTGACAATATTAAGGCTGATCAAATTCGATTTCTACATCAAAAAATCAAGGAACATTTTCATCTTACCAATGAGATCAAATTATTTATCAACACCAATAACATGAGGCGTAAAGTAGATGAGCTCTCTGGAGTTCCTATGATTAATGCAGATGAGATCTATTCAGGACAATCTTTTCAGTCTCTTAACCAAAAACAAACCTTTGGTAACCTGCGATTTATCGATATGGAGAACATTGAAAACCATAAAATCAAAACAACTGACATTGTTGTCATCAACGGAACACCTAATGAGCTCCCTCCTGTAGCTGGCGTGATTACAACAGATTTTCAAAATCCATTGAGTCATATTACTATTTTATGTCAAAATAGAGGCACTCCGATTATGGCATTGAAAAATGCATGGGAAGACAGTTTACTTCGCGCTCTGAAAGATCGGGCAGTATCTTTTGAAGTTTCTAATGAATCCTATTTAATTAATAGTTCTTCAAAAGAAGAGATAGATTCCTTTTGGATAAACAAAAGGCAATCTAAAAAAAGAATTAGACTGTACATTGACACTTCTGTTAAATCGATATTACCCATAGACATGATTCATAAAAATGCCATTAATTTCGTTGGAGGAAAGGCAGCAAATTTTGCCGAGTTATACCATTTGGTTTTGGAAAAAAAGCTAAAAGTTAAAACTCCAGAAGGTGCATTTGCTATACCTTTTCATTTCTACTTAGAACATATTAAAAATAATCAAATCGATTTGTTAATTGACCAATTTTTAAGTTTAAGAAAAGAAAAAATAGATGATAAAATTACTCGAGAATATCTTGGTGAAATCCAACTTCAAATTATTGAATCTAAAATTGACCCTAAACTAATCTCTGCTATTGAAAAAGAAGTCTTAAAGAATCCATATAAGCGCATTCGTTTTCGCTCTTCAACAAATGCAGAAGACCTCAAGGGTTTTAATGGTGCGGGTTTATACGATTCCAAGACCGGACTTTATGGAGATACAAAAAAATCATTCGAAAATGCTATTAAGAAGGTATGGTCGAGTGTTTGGAACTATAATGCCTTTATGGAACGTGATTATTTTGGAATTGATCAAGGTACGATCGCGATGGGGGTGCTCTGCCATCGTTCTTTTCCCAATGAAAAAGCAAATGGAGTGGTCATTACAAAAAACCTTTACAGAGAGAATTATAGAGGCTTTGTCATTAATGCTCAGTATGGAGAAATAAGCGTGGTGAATCCCCCTGATTCAGTGACATGCGAGCAAATTATTTGTTATTCCGATAAAAATGATTCGTTTTATGGTAAGAAAAATATTGCGGAATACCTTTCATATTCTAATGTTTTACCGAAAAACGAAAAGCAGGTACTATCCACAGAAGAAGTCATTCAACTTACCAAAGAGATTGCCAAGTTAAAAAAGGAGTTGTATAAGCGACATAATATCCAAGAGACGAACACCCCTTACTATGAATACGGATTGGATTTAGAATTTAAAATCTATGGGGATGACAGGCAAGTTTACATCAAGCAAATTCGCCCATTTAACAATTGATCGCTTTTAACGCATACTAAATTTTCTAATAGATCTGCCTACTTGAACAAGATACATTCCGGATGAAAGTCCAGTCAAATTTATTGTTGTCACGGCTCCATTTAGAAATCCGTTGAATAATTCCTCACCATTTATACTCAGAATAGCATATCTTTTTTCGCTATAATCTGCTGCCCTCAACTGTATCTCATTGATTGCTGGGTTAGGATAAACTTCAAAATCAACCTCCTTTTCCAAGCTGTTTATAGATGCAATGGAACCGTTAAGGTCAAATTGCATGAAGAACTTCCATACTTCTGCGCTGGCATCGATATCTAAGTTACCAAAAGCACCGGGCCAGTCATGATCGCCATCATATACCTTAAACAATTCAACAGAGACACCATTGTCGCCATTTCCATGAACAAAATGATCAACAGTGCTATTATCACCTGCATTGATATCTGGAATAGGTGTCACTGAAGCTATGGGGTCACAATTATTATACGTAACCCAATAATTTATTACATCGTCTATACCTTTGGTGAAGAGAGGATCACCCTCATAAGGAACGGTACCATCAGAAGTTCCATGTATTTGAAGGGCGGGAGTAGGGTGAGAGGGATTGCAATTATTGTACGTCGAAGGAGACATAGAGCCTGTTACAGATGCAACTGCAGCAATTTTTTCACTCAAATTACATGCTAAATGATAGCTCATAAAACCTC
>CAJWCX010000309.1 GCA_913031405.1 uncultured Flavobacteriales bacterium
CGCTATTGGAACCTCCCGACTTATGGGGTTCAAGCTTTTAGAGAACTTTAACTCACCGTATAAAGCCATTAATGTAGCTGATTTTTGGCGAAGATGGCATAAATCACTCGGGTCTTGGCTTCGAGATTACTTGTATATCCCCCTAGGCGGAAACAGAGGTGGAGGACTAGGAACCTATATAGCAACAATTGTCATATTAATATTTATGATATTCATTACTCAATGGTATTGGCTATTGTTTATATACATTGGGCTATTGGCACTGTATATTGGATTTTCGCTACTATTTCCAACCTTCAAAAGATATGTTCATCGTGATTTAAACCTAATTATTACGATGGTCATTGGTGGTCTTTGGCATGGTGCTAGTGAAAATTTTGTCATTTGGGGAGCTATGAATGGTGCAGCCCTCATATTGTATAATCACTGGAAAAAAATAAGCCCTTACGAAAACATTACCTCTTGGGTAGTTCGATTTTGGAGAATTTTATTCACTTTCAATTTTATCACATTTACAAGGATATGGTTTAGACTTGAAGATGATGGTGCTCCAGCCAAAATGCTCGGACAAATTTGGAATCATTTCGATTTAAATACAGAAGCATTTCAAACCTTAATGACTGGCTTTGACACGGCTTTATATGTCATGATCTTTGGATTCATTTTACATTGGTTACCTAATAAAACCAAAATCTACGGTGAGAAAAAGTTCGCCAATCTTCCCATGTTCATTCAATCTATTGTTGTTGCTATTCTAATCATAATGATCTACCAAGCCTTCTCTGATGGCTTTAAACCTTTCGTGTATTTCCAATTTTAATTGAATAATTATCATGAATTACTTGACAAACGGGTGTTTCATATTGTATCTTTGCCATCTTTAAAAGAATAAAATCAAATTTTTTCCCTATGAGCAAAATGAAATTATCGGAATTCAACTACGACTTGCCAGAAGAGTTGATTGCCAATTACCCCAGTGAAAATCGAGATGAATCTAGATTAATGGTGGTACACAAAGATTCAGGGAAAATTGAACATAAATTATTTAAAGACCTCATCAATTACTTTGATGAAGGAGATGTGATGATCATGAATAACACTCGTGTTTTTCCTGCAAGGATGTACGGAAACAAAGAAAAAACCGGTGCCAAAATAGAAGTTTTTCTTTTACGAGAGCTGAATAGAGAAAGCCTGCTTTGGGACGTTTTGGTTGATCCTGCTAGAAAAATTAGGATTGGAAACAAACTCTATTTTGGAGAAGACGATTCACTCGTGGCAGAGGTGATAGACAATACCACCTCAAGAGGAAGAACCTTGCGGTTTTTATTTGATGGTCCATATGAAGATTTCAAAGCGAAAATCACAGAGCTGGGCGAAACTCCCCTTCCTAAGTATATTAAAAGGGAAGTAGAAGAAACAGATGAAGAACGTTATCAAACAATCTTTGCCAAAGTTGAGGGTGCTGTAGCTGCTCCAACCGCTGGATTGCACTTTTCCAGAGAATTAATGAAAAGACTCGAGCTCAAAGGTATTGATATGGCAGAAATCACATTGCATGTGGGGTTAGGGACTTTTAGAAATGTAGAAGTGGAAGACCTTACGAAACATAAAATGGACTCCGAACAAGCTTCAATCAATCAAGATGCAGCGGATCTAGTGAATGTGGCAAAGAGAAATAAAAAAAGAGTCTGTGCAATTGGAACTACCTCGATGAGGACCATTGAAACGGCAGTTTCTACTGACGGATTTCTAAAGCCTTATGACGGATGGACCAATAAGTTCATCTTTCCTCCTTACGAGTTTAAAATTGCCAATTGTTTGGTAACCAATTTTCATACACCACTATCAACACTGCTTATGATGATTTCTGCTTTTTGTGGACATGAACTCATGAAAAAGGCATATAAAGAAGCAATTAAAGAAAAGTATCGCTTTTACTCGTATGGAGATGCCATGCTGATTATCTAAAAAACCTTTATCCTTCAATACGAAGAACGAAGTTGGTTTTTTTACCCTTTCCAAGTAGGATGTATTTGTCGTTGATTAAATTGGCTTTGGAAAGCTGAAAAACATCCGTAACCCTTTCTTTATTTACAGAAATAGAATTCCCTTTTAATTCTCTTCGTGCTTCTCCATTGGATTTCAAAAACCCCGATTTAGAGACCAGTGCATCAATAATAGATATTTCTTGATCTAAATCGGCACGAGAAATAACAGCCTGTGGAACCCCATCAAAGACAGCCAAAAAATCCTCATCACTCAAGGACATAATGTCTTCTTTTGTAGATTTACCAAATAGAATTTTAGACGCACTTATTACCTTACGAAGAGCCTTACTGCCGTGGACTCTTTCTGTAATATCCTCGGCAAGCCTTTTCTGCAAAAGTCTCAAATGAGGGGCTTGAAGATGTTCGGCCTGCAAGGCATCAATATCCTCTTTAGAAAACAAGGTGAAAATCTTAATAAAGCTTGCCGCATCTTCATCAGATGTATTCAACCAATACTGATAAAAAGTATAAGGTGATGTTTTTTTAGGGTCCAACCAAATGTTTCCACTTTCTGTTTTACCAAATTTAG
>CAJWCX010000310.1 GCA_913031405.1 uncultured Flavobacteriales bacterium
TCCCATCATCATCAAGAGAAAGTGTTATTCCCTCTATGATTGTTTGCTCATAAATAGTATTCATTGAACTTGGACTAGTCGTTAAAGTGAGGCCTGCGCCAGATTTCAATGCCCCATATGTTGATAATACAGCAGCACCGCTCATCCCAGCTGAACCAGCGATGACAAGAACCTTACCTGCTTCATATTTATCTATTGTTTTTTTTGTTTTTTGAAAAAAGTTGTCTACCAATGATTTAGATGTTAGATGCCAATTTAGACCAGGTATTTTGAACTTTTTCAGCGGTGGTAAACCTATATCTTTTATAAGAACACGCCCAGAATGTTCTGGTCCATTTCGAAGTTGCATACCTAGTTTTGGTGCAAAAAAAGAAACTGTGACATTTGCTTTTATGCATGAACGCGAGCGTTCTCCAGAGTTTGAATCCAGTCCCGAAGGGATATCAACTGACAAAACTGGACACTTTGCTCTATTAATGAAATCGAAAATTGGTACTAAATATCTCCTCAAAGTACCATTTAATCCTATGCCTACAATAGCATCTATAATTAAATCTGGATGGCTTGTTGCTTTTACCTTTTTACCGTATTCAATAGGAATATTATCATTTCTACATTTATTGAAAAATAATAAAGAATCTCCTTTTATTTCATTCTCACTACCAATAAAATAAATTCTGACTGAGAAACCTTTGATAAATAAATAGTGAGATGCTGCAAAACCATCACCGCCATTATTGCCTTTTCCACAAAATACCAATATTTTTGATTTTTTTTTATCACCAATCATACCCCTAGCTTCTGTTGCAACCTGCTTGCCTGCTTCATCCATCAAACTAGTGCTTGATATATTAAACTTACTTATGGATTCTGAATCTAGGAATTGGGCTTGGTGGGAGGTTAAAACCCTCATTATTTAAGATAAATGGCAGAGGCAATTGCATAATTTTCAGTGTGTGAAATAGATAGCTTAATTTTCCCTTCAAATAATAGACCTAGATTAACTTCTGGACTGCCATTTTTGCTTGGTTTAATTTCAATTGTTTTAAAGGATATGCTTTTATTGTACCCCGAAGAAATCAAAGCTTTCATGACTGATTCTTTTGCGGCAAATCTGCCCGCAAAATGTATCTCCGGTCTTCTTTTTGAGAGACAATAATTCTGTTCATCAGAGGTGAATATTCTATTTACAAACCGTTGTCCAATGGCGGAAATTGAGGTCTTGATTCTTTTTACTTCTATAATATCAGTGCCAAGAAAAATGTCAATTGAGTTCATTGTTTTGCTTTATAATTTTTACTAGCTCATAAATGTTGTCTAAATCCCAATCTGCGCCTGAATTTACCGTGCCGAAAGTATCACCATATCTTGCAAAGGCGGTTTTCATTCCTATTTTTTTTGCACCTACCACATCCCTCTCAGGCCAATCTCCTACCATTATAGTATTTTTTGGTTCTAGGTTAAGCGATTCTAAACATAGCTTGAAGGGGACCTCTGAAGGCTTGCGTTTACCCGAGTCATCGAAAGTTATAACAACATCAAAAAAATGATATAGGTTAAGATAATATATTCTCATCCAGGCTTCTCTACTTGGAGCATCAGATACAACACCAAGCTTGATTCCACTTTTCGCGAGTGCCATCAATGTTTTATTTACATTCGGATAAGCCATCAAATTCGCTTCGCGAGCACGCCTATAAGCAACTATGCCTGCAGCAAGAAATTTATGTTGAACACTGCCAGTTTGTTTTTCTAAAAAAACATCAAAAACTTTTTGATTCTCCCAACCAAATTTCTCATAAATAGAGACAATCTCGTTGTAAGATAACTCTTCATCAACCATTAAACCTGCTTCGATCATCCCCTTGACTGCGGACTTTACGGCAAATTCTTTCATTTTCATGAAATCAAGAAGAGTGTTGTCTAAATCAAAGATAACACCTTTGATCTTGCTCATTGACTTAGATTATTTTTCATATTTGGAAGGATTATTGATTTCATCAATTTTTCGCTCAGCCATTTTACGCCAATCACGGTCTTTTCGTGCCTCCTCAAAATGTCTCTTTGCTCTTGTTTTATTCTTTTTTCCAAGCTCAGCAAGACCAAGCTCCAACCATCCACCACCGAACTTTCTTTTGATATCGATGCATGATTGTGCAGCTTGTGCAGCATCATTCCACATTTCTAGTCGATTGTATGCAGAAGCTAGATTGAAATATTTGTTGTAATCTTTATTATCAAGGTCCGTTGATATTTTTAGATTAGAAATCGCATCTTTGAAATTTTCTGTTTTGATATACAGTAAACCCAAACGCATGAACCCATCTGCATAGTCAGGATTTATTTGGACAGAAGTTTTGAGAATGTTTTCGGCATCTTTGATTTGATCACTTTCTGTGAATAGTTTACCTAGGTTTCCATATGCTTTAGAGTATCCAGGGTTAATCTCAATCGCCTTGTTGTAGTGCTCAATCGCCTTTTCAATATTTCCATCAGATTCATAAACGGTACCAAGAGTAAACCATGTTTTGTCATGGCTGGAGT
>CAJWCX010000311.1 GCA_913031405.1 uncultured Flavobacteriales bacterium
GAGCTTAACTATCACTGTGATTAAAACCCTGAAAAGATGAAAAATGTTTTTTCAAAATTGAATTTATTCCGTTGGTTGATCTTGGTGGTTATTTTGATTTTTATTGTACTCATTAATGTCATTGGACATTATACCTCGTTTCGTTATGATATGACTCAAGACCAGAGGTATTCCCTATCCTCAGGCACAAAAAAATTTTTACAGCAGGTCAAAGGCTTTGATAACCGAATCAATCTGAAAATTTATCTAGACGGTGAGCTTCCTTCTGAATTGAGATCCTTTAAAAATGCCCTTGAAGAAAAGCTCAAGGATTTTAAAAATATTGTGGGTGATCGAATTGAATATTCATTTATTGACCCAAATATTGGCTCAGATCAGGACAAAGAACTCCTGTTTGAAGAGCTATACAAAAAAGGCAAGGGAATCTTGCCTATGGAGTTCAAATATTCGAAAAACTCAAAGGAAACAAAGATGATGTTGTGGCCAGGAGCGGTTCTTTCGTACGCACAAAATGGAATGCCTGTTGAAACCCATGTTCAGCTTCTCCCAGGAACCTCACCCGAGCGCCCCTTTAACATTGAACAAATACCTGGGGTAGTTGAAAAAGGACTGAACAATATTGAATACAATTTAGTTGATGCATTTAGACGACTAACCACGATCGAAAAGAAAAAGATCGCATTCTTACAGGGTCACGGAGAACTAAATGATTTTGAGACAAGAATAGCTAAAGCCCTCGTATCTCCTTATTATTCCATTAAAAACGTAACCATAGATGGCTACATCAATGCGCTCGATGACTTTGAAGCTTTAATCATTGCAGATCCAAAAGCTCCTTTTTCAGAAGCCGATTTATTTACCATTGATCAATTTGTTATGAAGGGAGGTGATCTCATGTGCTTCATGAACACTTTAGACATCAATAATGACACCCTTTACGCTCAGGGTTATACGCACTCTACCCGAAAAAACTTGCGATTAGAGCATATGCTTTTCGACTATGGATTTAAAATAAATGACAATCTCATTATGGATGTTAATTCCATACCCAAATATGATCCGAGATTTGATGAGTCAAGATTGAACTGGTATTATCAAGTTTTATCAACGAACACTACACATTCCATTGTCAAAAATATTGAGCCCGTAGGCATGGAATATGTAAATCAGATTGAATTCACCAATGACAATGTTAAGCCTATTCTAACGAGCTCAACAAATTCAAACCGGTCTGGATTGGCACCTATAGTAGAATTGAATATGTCATTTAATTTTGATAATCAAGATCCGAAACTTATTTCAAACCCCAATGACAAGAAAAATCAATTATGCATGGCGGCTATTGCTGAGGGGAAATTTAAGTCCTACTCCTTCAATCGGGTTGCTATAAAAGATAATGAAAATCCGAATGCCAAGAAGCTGAAAAATAGTAGTAAATCGGCAAAAATTGTTGTTGTAGGTAATGGTAAATTCATGAGCAATAGCTATCGAATGATTCAAAGCAAACAAGGTCCAAGACCTGACTACAAGCCATTTAACGAGCTTAAAATGAATCCTGACGATGTTTCCTTAAACGTGAATAGAGTCATTGGCAATCAAGACTTTTTTCTAAATATCGTAGACTACGTGATGGACAATTCTTTTATGCTTGAAATTCGAAGTAAACAAATTGACGTTAGAGAACTAGACAAAACTAAGGTAACAAAATACGCCAATTACTACAAGCTGATCAATCTTGTTTTACCCATAGGTATCATCTTAATTTTAGGTGTTATCATTGCCCTCATAAGACGCATAAAATTCACCAAAGATTAAATTGTATGAAACTAAAACAGGTGCTTATCCTTTTTATTTCAACGCTCGCTGTTGGCGGACTTACTTGGTATACTATATATATTATCAATACAAATAACAAACCAGCCGGAGAACTCATCGACTTTGCCATTGCGGATACAGCATCCATTACCAAAATTAAAATTACAGACCCTTACTCTAGAAGTATCGAGCTGATTCGTCAAAAGAAAAGGTGGACAGATGGAAAAGGTGGATGTATTACCCAAGGTTTGGTACACAACATACTAGATGTAGCTAAAAACATTGAATTTAAAGGATACTTACCTCAAAAGTCACACAAAACATTCAAGGAGAAAATGTCCAGTTACCACACCAAAGTTGACTTCTTTGTCAAAAACAAATGGTACAAAACATGGTATATCGGACCCTCCGCACAAGACCATTACGGTCAAATCATGCTACTTGATAGCAAAGAATACGGAAAAAGTGCGGCCCCTGTAATGATGAAAACAAAAGGCGTCCGGGGTATTATTAAACCCAATTTCTTTGCCGACTCCAGGCAGTGGATTTGCACGAATATATTTTCGGTCGCCATGGAAAAGGTCCAAGCAGTACAAATAATTAATCACGAAGATGAAAGTCGATCATTTCGCATTGAAAAAACAAATGTTGGATATATGGTGAGTCAAAACGGTGAGCCTCTGGCATTTGTTGACACTGCCAATATATACCGAT
>CAJWCX010000312.1 GCA_913031405.1 uncultured Flavobacteriales bacterium
CCATTTTATGCGACCTTATTCAAATTTCGGAAAAACAGGATTGATACTCTGTGGCGTGTTTACTGCCTTATTTATAATTCTGCTCAACATACTATTTCAAGAAGCAAAAATAAGTGTTAAGATTGCCATAAACTTCTTTCCGTTGATGCTTCTAAGTTCCGGGTCTTTGTTAACTATACTTTTTAGTGGAGGGTGGTTTCTATTTATTTTTCTTTACTTTTTATTTCAAAAAGAAATTGAACTGAGCCATGAATAAGAAACCTGTTGTTTGTCATGTAACAAGTGCGCACCCCGAAGGTGATATTCGCGTCTTTCACAAGATGTGTGTCTCGATGGCCGATGAATTTAACCTCATTCTTATTGTTCCAAATGCAAAGAATAGACAGGAAAAAAATGTGGAAATTATTGGATTCAATGCCTCGTTTAAATCAAGGTTTGATCGAATAAAAAATGCACCTAAGCAAATCTTAAAACTCGCATTATCAGTTTCAGCTGACATTTATCAATTACATGATCCTGAATTACTTCGCATTGCTAAACAATTGAAAAAAAAGTCAGGAGCCAAGGTCATTTTTGATTCCCACGAAGATGTACCAAAACAAATATCTAACAAAAGATGGATTCCACGATTTATTAGACCGTTGATTGTTCGAATATATACCAAATATGAAGAGGAAATCTGTAAAGATATTGACGGTGTGATATCAGTAACTCCAATTATTTGTGAAAGGTTCAGAGGCATTAATAAAAATACGGAGCTGATTGCCAATTACCCAAATATCAAGACCTTTACCAAAAAAAACGAAATTAAAAAAGCTAAAAATGCTATCTGTTACATAGGAGGCTTATCAAAAAATCGAGGTATTTTAGAATTGGTAGAGGCCCTTGAATATTGCGATGCAGAATTGCATTTAGCCGGTAAATTCGAAACACAAGCATTAGAAGAAAAAACAAAATCACTAAATGGATGGAAAAAAGTCCACTACTATGGTCAAGTGTCACGAAAAAAGATCACGGAAATACTCGACTTATCTCATCTCGGAACAGTCACACTTCACCCTACCCCAAGCTATGTCGAAGCATACCCCATAAAACTTTTTGAATACATGTCTGCTGGGATTGCGGTTTTGGCAAGTGATTTTCCCTTGTATAGAACATTGATCGAAAAATATGATTGTGGTTGCTTTGTTGATCCTTTAGACATCCAAAAAACTGCTGAAACCATTCAAATAATGCTTGAACAAAAAGAACAAACAAGACGACAAGGACAAAATGGATATAAGGCAGTTGTAACAGAATATAATTGGGGAAAAGAAAAGAAAAAGCTGATTTCTTTTTACAACAAAACCCTGTCAATAAACCAAGAAAACTGAATCGTTCTCCTTATGATAAAGCAAAAATTTTTAAGGTTTTCAAATGACTTAAACTTCAATGATTGGAGTCTGTTGGTTATTCTTTTCACTTCTATTGTCAGCCTTAAATTGGTGCCAATAGGCTTTATTTTATGGGGTTTTACGATTGGATTCAATAAAAATTCTTTTACCCTAAAAAAACTATTCTCAGATGTTAAAAAGTGGTTTATCTTGTATTATATCCTTCTACTTTTGGGGATGATATGGACGGATAATACGGCATTTGGATTTTCAAAGCTCGAAAACAAACTTTCCTTTTTACTTCTGCCCCTATTATTCACGCTTTCCAAGTTCAGCATTACCCGAAATAAACTGATTCAGGCTTTTATTTTTTCTCTTTCCTGCAGTCTGATAATCAATTATGGGATTCTGCTTTATGAAACAATATTTTTGAATAAAAGCACACTCTATGAAGGTTTAATGAATGCAAACTTCTCGCATCTGATGCACAGAAGTTATTACTGTAATTATCTCCTGGTAGGTTGTATCATTCTTTTAAATCGTTTTCTTAAAGAGGATAAGTCTTGGATGGATATTATTTTGTTCGTCTTTTTTTCAGTGGCTATTTTTCAAACCTTGTCGAAATCAGGTGTTCTCATTTATCTCATCCTTATTCCTCTATTTATATTTTGGAAATTGATCAAAAGAAAACAATATACAATGATTGGGATTTGTTTTCTGGCATTGGTATCTACCATTACTTTATTGATTCAAGTTGAAAACCCCGTAAAAACAAGATTCAAAATGATTCCTAATGCCATTGAGCATTTTAAAAGTAAAAGTAACCCTAGTACCGAAAGTAATACGTCAAGGCTCCTCATGTGGAGTACATCAATCGAAGTATTTAAAGAAGTTCCTTTTAATGGGGTAGGTACGGGAGATTACGACGACGCATTGACCGAAAAGAATCGACACTTTGGAAATACGGGTGTTGTCATGCACAGGTACAATTCTCATAATCAATTTTTAAATACGATGGTTCAATTAGGATTACTCGGTTTTATCGCATTGATGATGATTTTTTTAACAGGCTTAAAAAACGCACTTCGAGAGAAAGACCTTGTTCTATTGTTCACCCTTATGGCTTTTCTATTGAACTTTTTATTCGAATCAT
>CAJWCX010000313.1 GCA_913031405.1 uncultured Flavobacteriales bacterium
CTCCATTCAACAATGTTAGTTACATCTGCTTCCACAAAGGATGTAACGTGGGGACTTACCTGCTTGGACATGACCATATGGTCCGCAATGAGTTTCCTCATTCTGTCCATCTCTATAATTTCATCTTCTCCATTTGGAATGACGGTAGCAGCTTGTTTAGATTCTATTACAGGAGCACTTTTCGGTAATTGAGTTTCTAGAACTGCTTTGGACACTGTAGGTTCTCCTTTAATGTGGTTCAAGATGTCTTTCTTTGTCACTCGCCCATCAAGCCCTGATCCAGAAATCGTATCCAATGTTTCTTGGGAAACACCTTCTTTTTCTGCGATACTGCGAACAAGTGGTGAGTAAAATTTACCATTGGATCCGTTTTTCGAAATTTTAAGGCTTCCATTTCCATTTGAAGAAAGTGGAGTATCCAGAAGGGTAGTAGCCACCTCTTCTTGAATTGATTCTTCAGGAGTTTCAATGGTCTTTTCCTGAATGCCTTCACCATTGTTGGTTATGTCAGGATCTGAGTCCGTTGATATAATAGCAATGACATCTCCCACCTGAGCGACTTGATCTTTATCAAATAGTTGTTTAACCAAGATGCCTTCAGCTTCTGAGGGAAGTTCGTTATCTACTTTATCCGTAGCAACCTCAACAAGGGGCTCATCTAAAGATACATTTTCTCCAGGATTCTTTAACCAATTCGTTATGGTAGCCTCCGTTACACTTTCTCCCATTTTTGGGAGTCTAATTTCAATTTCCGCCATTGGATTTTTCAGACAATTTTGTTGCCGTAAAGATAGAAAACATTAACAATAGTAAAAATTATAGGTCTAAAAATCTCCACTTTTTAACCAAAATGAGAACATCGTTAAATATCGAGTATTCTTTTGCATAAATAAGATTCATTTGGTCTACGGTTTGTTTATTTAAGTTTGGAATACCTGATAGTGGTGTCAAAAGTCCTTTCTTTAGATTGGGTAACAGATTTGTCTCTGGTCCATTTGGTTCAATAAAATGATATCCAACAAATGATTTTTGACCTCCCAAAACTTGAAATAAATTTTGAGTAAGATTCCACTTATGTTTAAAAAACCATACAATTAAAGGGATTGATATTATAAAAATTAGAGATAAAATAATATCAAAAAGCCTTTTTGACCGTAAATTTCCCGGTCGATTAATAGAATTGATTTTCATAGAGTAATAGTCTCCTTTTGAATCAATCGAATTACTCCCGATAATAAAACTGGTATCTGGTTGTGCTATTTTAAAATCAATTTCCCTTTTCCCTATGCTAGTCATACATGAAATGATTTGACTGGGATTCATGCTCTTCGCACAAAAAATAACTTCGTTGAAGACTCCTTGAATTGGTTGTTTACCATGAATAATAGAAGAAATTTTATGATTGATGTTTTCAAGATTTGAAACCAAAACACTATCGCCAATATGCATATATGTGTTTTTCAACAATTCAGAAACGCGCTGTCCTTCATTCGCATCACCTATAATTATAAAGTTTTTAGTCTTGGCGTGATTATACCTTAATGTATTATACCTGAAGAGGTTTACTAAACATTTTTTAATCAGATGAGCAGAAATCACCCAGGCCGATCCCAAAAGAATAAAAACTCGTGAAAACTGCCATTCTTTGGGAAGTAGGCCATAAAAAACAAGGATAATGAGTGTTCCAAAAATTGTAGATTTTAATATGGAAGTTACACGGTCTCCTTTGTCATAAACTCCAAAGAAAAGCGATGATAGCATCCAAACAAGAGTATATATGGGTATGGATACATTATACACGAATTTCGGGAAGTGAATGTCAATTTTTTCCCAATGATTGGTCAGAGCCACAAGACCTAAAAGGATAATAGCTCCATCAACGACTAGTGGAGTTGAAAACTTGATAAATCTATTTAATAGAGCCAAAAAAGCTCTAAAATAAATAGCAAGATGAATCGCAAATGAAAATATTTTTGCATTGTTTTTTGAAAAGTGTTTCTTAGCGAATATAACCATGGCCTTATAGAAAATAAAGACATAATTTACCGAACTCTTTTTTGTGCTTTCTCCCTTATAGTGAATGATTGTGGTCTTCGGGAAATAGTAATTTTTATAGCCAGATTTTGTTATTCGGTAAGAAAAATCAATGTCCTCGCCATACATAAAAAAAGTTTCATCAAGCAGGCCTATTTTCTCAATAATTTCCTTTTTAAAGCATAAAAAGGCACCACTCAAAACGTCTACTTTATTGGTTTCATTTTCACTTAAATATCCTAAATGATAGGTCCCAAACAATCTTGATTTTGGAAATAATTGTGACAATCCAAAGATCTTGAAGAAGGCTACCTTCGGAGTGGGCAAGCCCCTTTTAGATTCGGGTAAGAAATTTCCTCTTCCATCAACCATTCGAACACCTAAACCTCCTAAATCATACGTTTTGTCCATAAATTGAACAACTTTTGAAAACGTTGATTCTTCAACCACGGTATCTGGATTTAAAAGTAATATAT
>CAJWCX010000314.1 GCA_913031405.1 uncultured Flavobacteriales bacterium
CCAATTAAAATTACTGGTGTTGGAAAATACTTGCCTAAGGTGGTTCTTTCCGAGGAAATTGAAGCTAAGCATAACATTCCTATTGGCTGGGCAGAAAAAAATTCCGGGGTTCTTCAAAGGCACTGGACGGGAAATGAGAGCGTGGGCTATATGGGTGCTAAAGCAGCACAATCGGCTTTGGATAACTCAAATACAAACATCAAAGAGATTGACTTATTGATTTCTGCTGGGGCGAGTTTTGATTATATTGTTCCCAATCAAGCAGCCGTAATAAAAAGTCAAATTAAAAATGCCGATAAATATCATTTTCCTGCCCTCGATATCAACACCACTTGCTTAAGTTTTTTAACCGCATTTCAATATGCAGCAAGTCTTATAAATGAACAAACCAGAAAGATCTTAATTGTTTGCTCAGAGGTTTCGTCGAAACATTTAAATGAAAAAAATTGGGAAACGCTAACCCTGTTTGGCGATGCAGCCGTGGCTGTAGTTGTAGAATATGACACAAGCAAAGAATCTTGCCTCATAAAAAGTATGCATAAAACCTATTCTAACGGGGTGGAACTCACAAAAATAGAAGGTGGGGGAATAAAAAAACCCTTTAAATTTTTTCCCTATGATGAAGAACTTCATAGTTTTCAAATGAAAGGAAAAAATTTACTCAAACTTGCCAATAAAGAGCTTCCTATATTTTTAAAAACGTTTTTTGAAGAGACCGGATACAATGTTCAAAATGTAGATAAAATCATTCCACATCAAGCATCCAAATTGGGCTTATTACTCTTTAGAAAAATGTATTCTCTAAATGAAAAAGTAGTTTTAGAAACCTTGCACAAATACGGAAACTGTATCGCTGCTTCTATTCCTTTAACATTAGTTGATGCCATTGAAAACAAAAAAATAAAAAGGGGCGACATTTGCTTATTTACAGGAACATCTGCTGGCTTTGCAATTGGAAGTTTATTGATAAAATATTGATGTGATGGCTCTAAAGTTATTTACTGAACTGTTTTCTCTAAACCCTAAAAACATGAGATTTCCATATTTCA
Source organism: uncultured Flavobacteriales bacterium (assembly GCA_913031405.1). GTDB lineage: Bacteria > Bacteroidota > Bacteroidia > Flavobacteriales_D > Crocinitomicaceae > UBA952. Next base: position 1,050 of record CAJWCX010000314.1, read on the forward strand.
AAAGGGTTCTTATGGTTTTATTGATGGTCCCGTTTTTTTCTTTTCTATTTATCGCAAATAATTTTTTCCTCTCAATCGACCATCTTTTATTCTTTAGGTTTAAAAAAACCCAAATTAAAGACCCGGTATTTATTGTTTCAATGCCCAGAACAGGTACAACCTTACTTCTTCACCTATTAACTTCATTGAACAATGAATTTACCACCATGAAATTATGGGAACTGATCTTTGCCCCATCTGTTTCACAAAAATTAATGATTGTCTTTATCAATCGTTTGGACAAAAAAATAAACTCTGTAATCAGAAGATCTGTGATTTATATTTCTGATAAAATCTTCAAAAACCTAGTTACACTTCACAACACGGGGCTTGAGCAACCGGAAGAAGATGAGCTTGTTTTATTGTGGAGCTTATCATCACCCTACCTGCAATATTTTTATCCCGAAAGCAATGCATTTGATGAGCTATTAGATTTTGATAAAAGCATGAATTCTAAAAGAAAAAAAAGGATCATGAAAAATTATTACAGAATGGTTCAGAGACATAATTTTGTGTTTAATCGTAATGGAAACAAAAGGTTTCTTTCCAAGAATCCTTTTATGATGAGTAAAATAGACTCAATTAACCAACAGTTTAGAGATGCAAAAATCCTGACGATCAATAGATGTCCGAATCTTATCATTAATTCAACAATTAACCTAAGCGCGATGTTATTTAGATCTTTTTCATCTGTGGGTTTGAAAAATGAAATAAAAACAAAGATTGAGAATACCATCAAGGGATGGTATTTCAATTCTCATGAAACTTTCAGTAGAGAAAACGACTTGAAACATTGTTATCTCTCCTTTGATAAACTTATAGAAATGGACTTGGCTCAATGCAAAATGATGCTTGCGTTTTTAGGATTAAATGAAGATTACATAAATGAGATAGCAAAAACAAATTACAAGAAGTACAAATCCAAACCCAAATCCCCTTATCAATTAAAAAAGTACGTTGAGTCAGATGAGATCCCGTTTATGAAAGAGTATTATCGGGAGATTATTTAAGTGATTTTGACAAAACCTGATCGTAAACTTTCGCAAAATTTTCCTCTAGTCTTTTTGCCTGTCTTATGGATGGATTTGTGGCCGTAAGCGTTAAAATAAATTTAGTCATACTGGATTTGACAATCTCATTAAATGAAAACCAGCGATAGCCAAAACCAACGGTAGTATCTAAATTATGTACTTCATGCCAAAAGAATGGTGGATTGTAAAGAATATCACCCGGTTCCAATACAACACGCCATCCTTTTGCTTTTTTAAAAATATCATCGGGCTGTTTGACGTTCACAAAACTTCTAAAGAAAACAGAATTGTCTACTTTGGGCTGGACCAAAGAGCTGTAGTCACAGTCGTATATGAACCACTCTTTTCTTCCATGAACCTGAACAAACAAATTTGAGCCAA
>CAJWCX010000315.1 GCA_913031405.1 uncultured Flavobacteriales bacterium
GTATAAGTATCCAAGTTACTAAAGAGAATATTAAAAGCTACTGAGCTTAAAAAAGGACCCAAGTCCAAACGCTGTGGGAGACCACTTTCAAAATCAGCATCGGATGCATTATTGATGAACGAAATGAATTCGATGAGATCAGTCCAGTCATTCTCGTCTTCATTGGACTTAAGCTCATAAGACGATTCATAAGAGGACTGAGTAGTTCCCATGTATGCCAAACTGGCCTCTCCATCTCCACCAATCAAATTTCTACCTGCCTTAAATAGGTTCCCATCGTCGTCACCAATTCTCCAATCCAAAAACTGATCGTCAATTTGTTCGATCATGGTATAAAAACCCCAAGCTTGACCATTATACAATACATTTGCATAGTTCGCCCTGGGTGCAGCAACCCCTCTTTCACGGCATAGGTCAAAAAAGAGCTTCTCCCTCATAAATGTCGGATCCTTGAATCCATTGCTAAAATTTAATTTCTTTAAACCATCGTAATTCTGACCTGATATGTATTTATTAAAATCAATCTTAAAGGACTTTTTGTCTCCTGGATGCATACCACTTGAATTTCCTTTCAAACGCACACCTACACTATCAAAGGTATAGGTACCAGTTGCATCTGTAAGGGTCAAGCTTGCAGGAATATAGACGGAACCATTTACATCCATATACAAATAATTATACTCCAATTGTTGCCAAAAATCACTTTGTGGAAAATCAAGCGATATGGTGACCACCTGATCAGTCGAGAATAAATTCGCACCTTCGATTTGAGCATTGCTATTTAATGAAAAGAACAGACAGAATAAAGAAATAAGAAATGTATGACTGTAGTTTTTTAAAGGAAGTATCATGAGTAAATTTTATTATTTAGGCGCGAATATATCGATATTCCTTCATAATTATTACATTACAAATTATGTATGAACCTCTTCAATTACAGGAGTTACCTTCTTTAAAACCTCAAATGCCGCTACCGCCATTTTGTTTTGATCATCAAGTGTTGGATTGACCTCAACCACTTCAAAACAAGCCGTTTTGCCTGTTTTAACAAAAGCATTAATGATTGCGACAACCTCATCTATATCAAATCCCCTCGGAACAGGAGTACCAGTGCCTCTAGATATTCGATCACAATCCAAACTATCTACATCAAAAGAAATGTAGATCACATCACAATTGTGTAATTTATCAATGGCCTCATTTATGCATTTATCAATCCCCCGAAACCTCACCTCATCCACGGTATAATTCTTGATTTTATTTTCTTCCATGAATCCATCTTCAGGTTTCTCAGTATCGCGAACCCCGAAATAAATCAAATTTGAATGCTCTAATTTTTGTTCATCTATTCCTACCCGTTTCAGTTTATTCCATAAAAGAACCGTTTCCTCTGGGACCTTATTGACCTGATAAGCTTTGTTATCTATGGCTAAACCCGCTGCCAATGGCATTCCATGAACATTTCCAGAGGGAGAGGTATAAGGGGAGTGTAAATCGGCATGTGCATCAATCCAGACAACACCCATCGTTTTGTTCTCATGAGCCATTTTTACACCACTTAGCGTTCCTAAAGCAGAAGAATGATCTCCAGACAGCACAATGGGATAATTTCCTTTTCCTATAGAATCACTGACATGCTCACTCAATCGTATACAAACGTTATAAACACTTCCAATCCTTTTAGCAAAGCTATTCTTAACCTTATTGTAAATGGACTCATTCTCAGTTTCTATATCTTCGAAAGGATAGGAATTAAAATAATTATTATTTTGATTAATTGCAGCAATTTCAATCGCATCGATACCCATATCGGCACCTCTCGTACCTGCACCAATGTCAGATCTGTTTTTTAAAATCTTAATTTCTTGACTCATAATTTATTCACTTTTGAACTTGAAAAAGTTCGTTGCCGAAACTAATAAATTTTTACCAAGAAAATACAATTATCAATTCAAATGGTTTTTTGAACAAACTTCATGTAAGATAAATAGGTATGTTTTGTAACTTTCCAAAAAAGTCATGATTATCAATCACATGCATTTAATGAAAATTTTTTCAGATTTCTTCCCACAAAAGAAAAAGACTTTTTGCCTCTTGGTGATGGGTTTGTATTTTTTGAACAATTTACACGCTCAAAATTCCTTTTCAGGAGAATTGGTTTACAGAATCATAAAAGTGGATTCGATACAGAATCCTTTAATTCCATCTCAAGATCAAGAACAAAAGATGATTGTTTATGCTAAAGATTCATTACTAAAAATTGTCAACTTTAATTCTATTACCGGCACTCAGGAATCTCTGATTCATATCCTACGTAAGAAAACCATTGTTTTACTTAAACTTGATGAGCAAGGCTATGCCATTCGCATGAATAATAATCTACAAAAATATGATGAGAGCGATTATGAATTTGAAAAAAAATGCGGTCTATCTGCAAGAATAGGAGGACTTAAAAGCAAAAAAATGATCATGAGTCATCCGGATCTTA
>CAJWCX010000316.1 GCA_913031405.1 uncultured Flavobacteriales bacterium
GTCATATCTCCTGGAAATATCAAAGAAGACACCCTCAATCGTCTTTTGTTCTTCGTGAACTAAAGATTCAATCACCTTACGTGCGTTCATGAAATCGATTACAAGAATCCCCCCTGGCTCAAGCATTTTTGCGATTGAAAAGCACATGCGTTCATTATCCTTTGGAGAATCAAAATATCCAAAACTTGTAAATAGATTAAATATAGCATCAAAAGAATGACCTTGAATAACTGCTCGCATGTCGTGAACTTTAAAGGAAAGACTATTATTTGTCCATCTTTGTGCATCTGCAATACTCTTTTTAGAAAGATCTACCCCCAAGACATCATACCCTAACTCTTGTAGAGTTTTTGAATGACGTCCCTTTCCACATGCCAAATCAAGAAGCTTCATTCCTTGTCTCAATTGTAATTGTTTCATCAGACAATAAATGAATTTTTTGGCTTCTGCATCATCTCTATTTTTATAGAGGATGTGATAATATTTGCTATCAAACCAATCCTCGAACCAATCTCTTTCTGACATAGGTCAAAATTACAATTTTATTAATGTAAATACACCTATAAAAGCCAATTGAAAAGTCTTCTAAAACCCTTAAATTTGGTTTGTGAAAAAGATTGGACTGACAGGAGGTATTGGAAGTGGAAAGTCATTTGTTGCAAAGCAAATCGAAGCAATGGGATATCCAGTATATTATTCTGACAATCAAGCCAAGAAGATCAGTAATGAAAACCCTCTTGTCCGAGAATCATTAATTTCTCTTGTTGGCCCATTAGTCTATGAAAACAACAAAATAAATAAAGAATACCTTAGAGCACAATTATTCTCCAATGAAGAACTTCGGGGTAAGGTTAACGCAATTGTTCATCCCGCCGTAAGAGCTGATTTCAGTCGTTGGTTAAAGGAACAAAAAACTAGTGATTTAATATTCAACGAAGCGGCAATCTTATTTGAAACAGGAGCTTATAAAAATTTTGATGCTGTCATCCTAGTTTATGCCCCTGAGGAAGTTAAAATTGATAGATTATTAAGAAGAGATCGTTCTTCTCGATCCGAAATAAAATTAAAAATGCAAGCACAATGGAACGATAAAAGAAAAAAGACCTTAACTCGTTACCACATTCTTAATGACGGAAAAAAATCTATTGAAGAACAGCTCAATGCGATTCTGGCCCAACTCCTTTAATAAACCAATCGAATACTTACCGTTTTTGATTCATTCAACTGGAAAGAACAATCCTCAAAGGAGGGCACAGATAATTTAGGGCGAATGTCATTTGAAAAGGCATAGGGCTCCACGGGAATACCAAAAAAATTCTTATCACAATTGTCATTGTTGTTTTCATCCTGATAAATGGCTACGGCATAAGCTCCTTTCTTCAAGCCACTAAAGGTATATTTTTGAGAATTACCTAAAGTCTTTACCCTGACCATTTTTAAGGTTTCGCCTACTACAGGAAATTTATCTGAATCATCGTACAATCCAAATTGAAGTACTCCATCATTGTTTTTTAGCCCATTAACAATTACTGTTAAATCGAAGGTTTGTTGTCCAAAAAAGGATTGAAATGAAATCGTGACAATACTAAAACAAATGAGACAAAAATACTTCATTAATTACGAAAAGTGGTTTTAAAAATTCTATCCATCCAAACAAAGGTCGAAGAATAATTACCATTAAGGTAAGCATGATGATCGTCATGATGTTTGGTCTTACTTAAAAAAGGAATATGACATAAAAATGGAATCTCTAAATCCGAGTGAATGTGTATTTCGTGAAGGTTTCGCAATAACCCAAAAATCCAAAATGCATAAAGATTAATAGGCATAAAAATTAAAATTACAGCAAATCCAATGGCAACACCAATCATACCCATCATCCATTCGAGAGGATGTACATATAAATATTCAAGAGGAAAAGGCTTCGTAGCACGATGGTGAATCGAATGAATGTGCTTCAACATAAATTTATTTTCGTGCATCCAGCGATGGTAAAAATAAAACCATACATCATCCAAAATAAAAGCAAACAGGACTTGCAAAGCAATAATCCACCAGGACGTCCAAGTGACCTCCATAAAATCATAAAGAAAGTAAGCTCCCGTACCGGATATGGCTAATAGAAGTCCAAAATTCAGTAAAAACAGGGGCATTCTTTTACTAAAAATAGCCTTTTGATAGGACTTAGCTTGGATGACATAGGATTCTAAATACCTAGTTTTTAAAACAACCATGCTATAAAAGAATCCAAATATATTTGATCCTAAAAGCATTATTATTGTTCCCAAAGCCACCCACTCTCTTGTCATCTTAAAGCAAATACGTTATACATTCCGGTATTTTCTAGACCTATTTCACTTTCCGTATGAAGATCAGAAAATCCCTTTTCTGAAAGTAGTTTTTTTACATTGTCCAAACGGTTGTCCATATCATGTACCTCTATCACCATACTTTTAATTTTAGGCCAATCGCTATCACTA
>CAJWCX010000317.1 GCA_913031405.1 uncultured Flavobacteriales bacterium
CTTAACATAAAAGTGAGATCTTCCATCCGGTGATTTTTGAACATCAGACTCAGGAGTAACACCATTTTTAATCAAATGATCATAAGTTCCTTTTATATCTCTTGACTTGATTTTACAAGAAATCATTCCAAAATCTCCTAGCTGAATATCAAAGCTTGGTTTTTCTGTTGATCTCGAAGTAAATTGCCAAATCTCAAATCCACCTCCACCATCCATACTCAAGGCTAAAGTGGCTGTCCTAGACTGAACTTTGCCTCCTGTATAGCGAATCATTAGCGGTGCTTCAGCCGCTTCTTCAAATATTTTGACATTTACTCCAAAGTTTTTTCGGTACCAAGACCAAGCTTCCTCGACGTTTGGAACGCCAATTCCCATCTGCTGAATTCCACAAATTATTTTTTTCATATTTAATGAAGGTTTATCTTATTGCTTTTTCGTTAAAAATAACATATCCATAGCTAATCTGAAATGCCAAAGGATCTTTTTGCTTTGGAAAACAATTTAGCGTCAACCTTAATGGCCCTACGATAGTATGATAAATTAAAGATGATGATGCCAATAAATTTGATTCTTTGAATGGTTCGGGAATTTGAAAAGAACCGTTTTGACTTTTTGATAACTTCAAAATAGGTTGATACCAATACCCTTCTATCCTGAAATCTAACTTTTTATTTAATGGAAGTACAAAATTTAACCCGGCTCCTACAAATTGAGGTGCACGATATTCGGGTAAGAAAAAGGTATTCATGTCAGCTATAACATCAAAATAAGGAGCAGAAAGCAAAGAAGCCGTGTAATTACCAAAAAGTGGCTGCGTACTAATAACAGATTTAATATGAAGCCCTAAACGCAACCAGTCTCTTTTTATAATATAGGACTGAAAATCTGTTTCAAATACAAACCATCGATGATTATTGGTAATAGTATCCACAAGTAAGGATGTTGATCCAGGGTAGGTGTTCTCTTGTGCAGAAATATAACGTGCCTTCACTTTAAAACGCGTTCCTTCGTTAGCAAATTGTTTTCTATTAAAAGTATTGTAAGTGAAATCCCAAGATAATGATGAACCGATATACCTTGTATAGTCTGAGGTATCTTGCCCTGTAAATTGATCCGTCTGATAATAATTATCCTCAAGTCCAAAATACCTGTAGTCAATAGTTGTATTAGAATTGTTGGTAACAGGAAGCCTTATATTTGCACCACCATACATTTCATTTTGCACAAGAAAAGAAGGTCTTACGTCTTCAAAAAAAGTCGCAAAACTTTGAAAATAATCCCATCGATTCATTACGAAATAACCATTGATAGATAAAGGAAAAACCAATGGTATATCCATTCTAAAATTGGTCTTAACAGAACCATAAAACTTACCAAAATAAGATTCAGCGTGAATGGATGCAGCTACATTTCCTAAATATTGATAGGTGAGACCAAGGTAACCTGTATTCACAGGTCTCGATGAGATATGTCCACCTACATCTATTTTTAATTCATTGGCCTTTTTTACATCCAAATCCAAACGATAAGTGGAATCCTCTTTTAGACTTAGATTTGGAAACATATAAGCCACTTCAGGCAATGCATACAAACGAAAGTAGCGACGTTTTAATTGTAATTCATTCAATTGCTCTAGTTTATGATACCGAATCATAGAACGATGAGCATAAGAACTGGAACCTTTGGTTTTTGATTTTACATGAACTTCCGAAACCAGAGCATCAGAAAATTGAGCTCTAAATGCTTGTCGAGAGTATCTTAAATCTTGTGCTGAAACCCTTCGATTAACCTGAAGTAACAATGAATCCATTTGCTGCATAGTGGCCGCATAACCTTCATCTATAGCCTCTTTTATTCGGTCAAAATCAAAAGTACCAATACTAGATTGAGGTGAGATAATGATACCCGCCTCACAAGGCATAGAATAATCGGTAGGCGTTGTCAGCATACTCACAAGAACTCCGAACATGTCTCTTTCATCGGGAATGCTTGCATTTTCAGAGACATTACTTCCAATAATAAAATCTGCATCAAATTCATTATACATTACATCAGCAGGGAAATTATTGTATAAACCACCATCAAAATACAGGGTGTCATGAATACGTATGGGGTTTAAATAAAGTGGATAGGTCATAGAAGCCCGAACAGATTCATTGAGGTTCCCCTGAGAAAAAACTACACTTTTTTTGTTGACAACATCGGAGGCCACACAACGAAAAGGAACAAATAGACGATCAAAGTCTTTATTTAAAAAGGCACTCACTTGGCCAATCTTTTGAAGCATCTCAAAATCTAAAAATGCTGGTGTAATTAAATTTAGAGGGATGGATTTTCTTATCAAGCTATCTTTAGATATCGAAAACTTAATGGTGGAAGCATTGCCCTCATTCTCACGAAACAAAAAGCGATCTTTTTGAGACACTTTACCATTGGCCATTAACAAGAATTCTTTAGAAAGTACAAATTGTTCAATTTC
>CAJWCX010000318.1 GCA_913031405.1 uncultured Flavobacteriales bacterium
TCGGTTACACAACCTCATTATTAGCGATCAATACATCGGCCGCAAAAATTCTTTCGATAGACCTTCCCGATGATCACAACTCACGTAAACTGAATATAGATGAAACCCAAATATTGGTTGATCCAGAGGTAAATGATAACTTTTTAAGGCATAAACAGGCTAATGAGGGAGAAAAATACCTTGAATATCTGGAGGATTCAGATAAAGCAAAGATTAAGTTGATTAAAAATGACTCGACTGAATTAGATTTCCCAAAGGAGATTGGAACAATAGATTTTGCGTTTATCGATGGTGGGCATACGGAAGAGATAGTGGCAAGTGACACGGAGAGTGTTTTTTCCTGCATGAAAAAAGGTGTTATAGTGTGGCATGATTATAAATCTGGTATACATTCTGACGTAACTAAATATTTACAAAAGCAAAGTTCATTAAAAATTTTCCACGTAAAAAATTCTCTCTGCGCTTTTTCTATAATCGGATTTTAAGGTCTTTTAAATGGAGCAGCGATTAAAAAGAATTTTGGACAAGTCGACATTTAATAACTTAATGCGACTTGATAATCGTTTGGCTTTTCTTCACCTCGCTGTCAGAATTTTTGTAGAGATTGGTCTAGTCGTTGGTTTAGCGCTCTCTTCCTCGAACTACACTCTCATTGCCATTCTGATTTTGGCGATTGGATTTTGGCATAGTTTTTGGGGATATGCAGGTTACGCCCATGAGCTTTTTCACGGGCGGGTGTTCTCCTCCAAACGACTTAATAGAGCCTTGTTTGTATTTTCCACAGCTATCACCTTCAATAATAGGGCTTTCTTTATGAAGAGCCATTCCAGACATCACAATCAAACCTTTCATGAAAGTGATGAAGAGACATTCTCAATTCAACAATGGGATAGGTTGCATGTAATTCTATACTGCTTGGTGGATTTTCGATTAATATTTCGAAAGTTGGCATATACTTTTACAAATGCCGCCGGTTTTGTTCCTGATGAATATAAAATGATTAAAAGTTCAATTATTCGATCAGCACTCGAAATATTGACAATCAATACCCTGCTTTATGTCTTGATTTGGTTTTTAAGCGGCGAAATATTTATTGCCTTTTATTTTTTTGTGGCGCAGTTCTCGTGCCAACTTCCAGCAAAAATGCTAGCCCAAGCCCAGCATTTAGGGTTGAAAAGTAGGGCTAAAGAAGGCCCATTTGGTCATTCCCGCACAATAATTCTCCCTCGTATACTGTCTTTTTTATATTCTAATATGAACTACCACTGTGAACATCACCTCTTGCCGGCTGTATCATATTACAATTTGCCGGCGGTTAACAAATTACTCAAAGATTCAGAAATACCATTCAATGAATGTGATATTAGTTATTTTTTTGGAGACTTTTGGCATGATCTGGAAGCAAATGAGAACCGAATTTAGCCGCCGCTCGTTTAGGACGTATTAATTTCAAGATAGCATAAAAATTTTTACGTAAGGAATGAATTTTAAACATGGTCGACCGATGTATGATATGTGGTGAGACAACCGCATATTTTTTTTCAAAGTCATATACGGCAAATAGATATTGGGATGCGTTGGATGTAAATTACAATCGATGTGGCAACTGTGGATTCACTTTTTCTATAACACACCAACACTTGTCGGATGAAGAATGGGAACACATAAACGCGCGAGCGCATCATGTTGACGAAATTGACATAAAAACAAAAAGTATAGATATCAAGTCGTTAAGTTCGAATAAACCGCCTTACGGTCCTATGGCGTTTGCTCTTAATCTTTTAGTCAAAAACTCAATAATTTCATTAGAAAGTTCACTTGATTATGCATCGGGGTATGGAACCTTAGCTAAGCTTTTAAAGAAATATTATAATACAGAGATTCGTTGTTTTGATCCCTTCGTGCATGAGCCCGAACCGCTTGTAGAATACATTTCATATGGCGATCTGCGGCAGTATGGATTGGTTATCAATTCCGCTATGTTCGAGCATGTTAGAAAGCGAGAAGAACTTGAAAGGATAAACGACCTTGTCGCAAAAAGTGGAATTCTAATGATACATACGGTTGTTTGTGAAAATATTCCAAAGGATCCAAATTGGTTTTATCTCACACCTATCGTTCACACAGCATTTCATACAAATAAAAGTATGAGTATATTGATGAAGCAGTGGGGATATTCCAGCTCAATTTACTCACCCTTGGCCAAAAGTTGGTTTTTATTTAGAAAAGATTATGACCTTTTGTCCGCTCTACCATCACTAATTCAAGATATAAATACTGAACTTCAAACAGAATTCTTTCTTCATAGAAATGGTTTTGTTGATTACTGGAAGGGTTTTTGAGGCAAAATGGTCCATGTTTTCTAGAAAAATTAACTTGTTAGGAGAAATTTGCTAGTGAAGCTGACAGATTTGATAAGTTCTGAACTGGAGTACTTTCGACCAATGCTTGAGCGTGATAAGCAATCGAGCTT
>CAJWCX010000319.1 GCA_913031405.1 uncultured Flavobacteriales bacterium
GACCGATGGGATTTTCATAGATTTTAGTTTTATGGATTCTTTTTAGTCAATAATAGACAACAGAGTGTTTTTCAACTCTTCTTGGATTCGCTTTTTAACCTCTTGTTTCTCTTCTTTATTCATTTAGAAAGCAAAATACCTTAATTTTGCGTTATATATATAAAGTAAAGGATTTAGAGCGATGCAAAAAGCACTTGATTTATTTCAGCGAATATCTTCTGATCTTATTAATGACGAGAAGTCTCATCCTGTTTCAGATTACATTCCTTCTAAACGGCTATATAAGCAACTAGACTTTGCTTTACGTGATAACCCCATCAGTGAAAAAGAGTTTGAAGAAGTACTTCGTGAAATTGTATTTGCATCTCCAAGAACAGCAACACCCTCTTTCTTCAACCAACTCTTTGGTGGTAGAAACGAGACAGCCGTTTTAGGAGAGCTTCTCTCAGTTTTGTTAAATAATAGCATGTATACTTATAAGGCCGGAGGTGCTGCTGTAGGCGTTGAGAAGTCGGTTCTTCGTAGTGTCTGTAATACAATTAGATGGGGAGAAGACTCTGACGGGACCTTTGCGTCAGGAGGATCTTTGACCAACTTTATGGCCATGTTAATGGCACGAGATACTACATTCCAAGACGTAAGAAAAAAAGGAATGCATACTCCGATTACAGTATATACCTCAGAGGAGTCCCACTATAGCATTCCTAAAAATGCGGCTTTCTGTGGAATAGGAAGGGATCAAGTTCGCTATATAGCCACGGACAAAAAGGGAAAAATGATTCCACAAGAGCTTATTTTTCAAATTGAAGAAGACATCGATGATGGTTATGTCCCCTCTTTTCTAAATCTTACTGCCGGCACAACTGTTTTAGGGGCTTTTGATTCAATTGAAGATTTATTGCCAATTGCAAGAAAGTACAATATTTGGACCCATGTTGACGGTGCATATTGTGGTTCAGTTATATTTAGCAATCGATACAACAACTTGATTAAGGGCTTGCAGGGGGTAAATTCCTTTAGCTTCAATGCCCATAAAATGATAGGAACACCATTAACCTGCTCCTTATTATTGGTAAAAGATAAAACACAACTGTATCGGTCATTTTCGAATGAAGCTAGCTATTTGTATCAAACAGAAACGGATGAATTCAACCCTGGTCAAACCTCCTTGCAATGCGGAAGAAGAAATGACGCCCTTAAGTTTTGGGCCCTATGGAAAAGCGTTGGAACAAAAGGCCTTGAAAAAATAGTAGACAAGCAGTTTGCCCTTGCAGATATAGCACGAAACTACGTCAAAAAGCACCCAGATTACGAGCTTCACAGTTTTGATGATTCTATATCGATATGTTTTAGCTACAAGGGAACAGATGCCAAAACATTGTGTAGGGAGCTTTATGAGAACAACACTCTCTTGGTATCATATGGTGAAAGAAAAAATCAAGATTTTGTTCGTCTGGTAACGATCAATGCTCAAAACGAAGAGAAAGATATACTTGATTTCTTCAAATTACTAGAGCGATTTGTCCAAGAGAACAAGTCTACTCAATCAGCATCGTCTATTTCCGAACCTCAAGATGTCTGATTCTGTGCGCATTAATAAGTTTTTGAGTGAAGCAGGTTTCTGTTCTCGCCGTGAAGCTGATAAACTTATTGATGCAGGAGCGGTAAAAATCAACGGAAAGGTTCCCGAGAGGGGAACAAAGGTAAATAAGGGAGACATGGTAACTGTCCATGGACAAGAGGTGGAGCGAAAGCAGGAGGAACGTATTTATATTGCTTTCAATAAACCGATTGGAATCGTATGCACTACAGATACGCGAGTAGAAAAAGACAATATCATTGATTACATTAATTTTCCATCTAGAATATTTCCAATAGGCCGCCTGGACAAGCCGAGTGAGGGTTTGATTCTAATGACTAACGACGGTGACATTGTAAACAAAATTTTAAGGGCCCGAAACAATCATGAAAAAGAATACATTGTATCAGTGAATAAGCCCGTGACTTCGTCTTTTGTGAAGAAAATGAGTAATGGGGTTGCAATATTAGATACGGTTACACAAAAATGCAAGGTGGAAAAAATATCCAACACTACTTTTCGGATTATTCTAACTCAAGGTCTGAACAGACAAATACGTCGTATGTGTGAACACTTGGGCTATGAGGTAAGAAGGTTAAAGCGAGTCAGGATTATGAATATTCCATTGGATATCAACAGGGGAGAGTGGAGGCACTTAACAAAAAAAGAGTTTTCAGAACTGAATGACCTTTTAACGGATTCGTCTAAAACGATTTAACTATTTTTTTTGGGGAAGCCCCACCAACAGAAACAAAATAAACCCCGGGAGCAACGTTCCTGAAATCTATTTCTTTTTTCAGCCGATCAAGATGACCTTTTTTAAAGAGAACCCCCTCTTTTGTGTAAACCGAAAAAGAAGTACCTATAAGGTTTGAATTGGAATGAATAAAAAA
>CAJWCX010000320.1 GCA_913031405.1 uncultured Flavobacteriales bacterium
GGTTCGACTCCCATCTTCTCCACAAATAAATTAAAGCCACCAATCGGTGGCTTTTATTTGTTAGCTATGATTAGTTTTTGAGCTTCAATATTTGGGCTAATTTTTGATCAAAAACATTTTGTTTTGGAATTTTTAAAAAAGCAAAATTGATTTTCTTTTCTCGTATTTTTCACTAAATTGGTTCACATTTTTAAAACCAATTATGAAAAATTTAATTTACCTAATCATACCATGCTTATTAATGTTCTCTTGTGGTGGTGGAGAATCAGAATCGAATTCAATGCTTCCAACTATGGATAGCGCAAAATCGATGAAAAAAGAATCAAATGCTATCAGCCAAAGTATGCCGAGTGTAATGGTGATACCTTCTGATGCACTTTTGAAAAGAATAAATTGTTTGTCTGAAATCGATAATCAAGGAGTTACGGCATATGCTCGTGACTACGCCAAGTCTTTCATTCAAGATTCAGAGTTGAGGTTTGTCATTGCCGGTATTGAAGGTGAATTCTCAAATAAAGGATTTTCATTAGAAAATTTAGAACAAACGCTCAAACTAATCAATAATAACAACGCCATGGATGAAATGGAAGGTGTTGCAAGAGATTTGAGAGCAGAGTTAATGAATACTGCTAGACCTGATTACATTATTGAGTTGGATTATGAACTGAAACAAGATCCAAAATCAAGAAATATCAATAAAACACTAACCTACATCGTCAAATGTTTAGATGTTTATACCAATAAGTCAGTTGCTAGTGTAACCAGAGCCAATATGGGCGGTGAATCCGCCAACAATGATGTACCGAGTCTTGTAAAAGAGGATTTTCCTAATGCCATATCTGAGTTAACCGGAAACATAACCAACCACTTTAAAGATTTGCTTGCAAATGGTATTGAAGTCACATTGCGTGTTGCTGTAATGAACTCATCTGCAATTGCGATGGATGATGATTGTGGAGACGAAGAAATCGGCGAAAAGGTGATCTCTTGGCTTAAGAAAAATACGGTAAACTCTACCTACAAAATGGCGAAGAATACAGATACCGAAATGTTTTTCACAAACGTGAGGATATACGCACAGGATGAGGACGGTAATTCATATACAGCATATGATTTTGCAAAAGACTTGAAAAAAGGACTGAAAAAAGGTTGTGGACTGAAAGTTGGAAACAAAACACAAAGTCTGGGAGATGCATTTTTACAAATAGATTAATCTAAAATATCATGAATAAAATTTTTTATTGCCTGTTCGCACTGGTGCTCTTTTCTTGTGGATCAGAAACAGAGGAAACAGATGTAAATAGTACCCTCAAAAAAGAAACAGATAATTCAGCTTTTGAGAATACAGGTTCGGATTTATCGAACAAATCAAAGGAAGCTATGGACTCTTATACCGTAGAGGATACCTTAAGTATTAAACTAACACCTTTTGTCGCCGAGAATCCAGAAATTGGAGCAACTGGAGTAAAGCTTTTAAGAGACCGCTTGAATAGCGGAATTACAAAAGTAGGTTTTGGAGGAGATGGGTCGAATCCAAGGTTTATTATAGGTCCAAGTATCACCTTGCTCTCAAAAAACATAACGTCAACTGCACCTACAAAATATGCAAATACCTATGAGATTAATTTCATGGTCGTTGATGTTGTTACTGAAACTATATTTACCTCCTATCAAACTGAGTTCAAAGGTGTAGGTGATTCGCCTGAAAAAGCATTCTTGAGCGGAATCAGGAACATTAAATTCGATAATAAAGAATTTGTCGACTTTTTAGTGAGTGCTGAAGAAAAAATATTCTCGTTTTTTGAGTCCAACTGCAGCTCAATTTTAGAAGAAGCAAATTCTGAGGCTCAAATGAGAAACTATGATGAAGCTTTTGCTATTTTAAAAAGCATTCCTTCGGAGGCACAAGAATGCTTTATGAATGTTCAGGAAAAAAAGCTAGAGTTCTTTCAACTTTCGCTAAATAAAAATTGTAATGAAATTCTTGCAAAGATGAAAGCTGAATTTGGCAAATTTAATGATCCGAGTGCATCTGGATTTAATACTGAAGCTATGAGCTATTACTCAATGATTGATAAACAATCTGAATGCTACAACGAAGCTCAAGACATTTACAATAATTATGTAAAAAACCTCGATCCAAAAGCCATGAAAGACTGGAATATGGAAATGAAAAAATGGGACTTCGAAATGAAAAAGTATGATGATCAGATAGCCATGGCGAAAGAGGATCAGTCATTTAGAAGAGACTCTTCCATGTACGCGATGGACAAAGAGGTCAAAGTAGCAAAAATTGAGGCAGATGCAGAAAGTGCGGGAAACAAAAAACTATTGAAAAAGTACGAGTATGACGAGTCTCCATGGCTTGCAAAAGTATTCGGTAAGATAGTTGATAAAGTAAAAGAATAAATAAATTTAATAAGAATAGAAAATGAATATTTCAA
>CAJWCX010000321.1 GCA_913031405.1 uncultured Flavobacteriales bacterium
AAAAAAAGTTCAAGGTTTCAGAGACATTATGTTCAAGGTAAGAAACAAAAAATGTAAATAATTTGGAGTTATATCTGATCTGAAAATTGATATTGGATTTAGAAAGGGAGATCACTTCCTTTCTAAATCCAGATTTGAAACAGGTTTTTAATTAAAATAATAGTTCTAGATCAATTATGTATACGCATTATGCTTAAACATTTATGCTTAAAGCGTTGAATAATCATTGAAACGATTGGTGTTTAACAAACTTGAAGTTGATATCAAGTCAAAAACAAGGCGGAACCGAAAAGCCCAAGAGTAGGCAAATTGTTAAAAATATATATTATGAAAAAGTTAATTTTTACAGTAGCTGTTCCCGCATTATTATTTTCTTGCGGAGGAAGTGATTACTGTGGTTGCGCTGAAGAAGCTGCACAACTTTCACTAGATGGTAAAACTGACGAGGCGAAAGCGAAAAAAGAAGAATGCTTCGATATGGTCGAAGGAAAATCTGATGAAGAAAGAGAGGCAATGACAGAAGATTGTCCCGGAGAAAGAGCAGCATTCAAAGCAATTAAATAATTGTTTGAAGCAAATAGATCACAAAAGCTCCATGATACCATGGGGCTTTTTTATTGATCTAACATAAATTCAGAGGTCTTATGAAAGACCAAATCCGGATAATCTTGCTCCGCCATTTGTAATAAAAATGGGGTCTCAGCAAGAAAAACAAGATTGTCATCTTTATCTCTTGCCAATAGGTTGTATTTGGCTTTTTGAAATTGATCAAGCATCTCCTCGTTATCTGTGGTAATCCAACAGGCTTTAAAGTAATTCTTGGCTACGAAACGGCATTTCGCACCATATTCGTTGATCAAACGATAATTAATGACCTCAAACTGAAGCTGCCCGACAGTTCCAACAATTTTTCGATTTCCTGGTTGCTGAATAAAAAGCTGTGCCACACCTTCATCAATGAGCTGACGAATGCCTTTTTCAAGCTGCTTTGATTTCATCGGGTCCAAGTTTTCAAGCTCTTGGAATATTTCAGGTGAAAAACTTGGAATTCCTTTAAACATCATTTTTTCGCCCTCTGTGAGTGTATCTCCAATTTTGAAGTTACCCGTGTCATAAAGGCCAATCACATCCCCTGGGTAGGCATATTCGATAATACTTTTATCCTGAGCCATAAAAGACGTTGGATTGGGAAACTTCATTTTTTTCTCTAAACGAATGTGTTGATAGAACTTATTGCGTTCAAAACGACCTGAAACTACTCTTAAAAAAGCAATACGATCTCTATGCTTAGGGTCTAAATTTGCATGGATTTTAAAAACAAAACCACTAAATCTTTCTTCTCCAGGTTCTATGGCCCGAACATCTGTAGTTCGACCTCTTGGCGCTGGAGAAACTTCACAGAAGGTATCGAGCAATTCTCTCACACCAAAATTATTAACTGCGGAACCAAAAAACACCGGAGCGACATCACCCGCAAGATAATCTTCTCTATTAAATTCGTCATATACGCCTTCTATCATCTCGAGCTCTCCACGAAGCTCTTCTGCAGGCTCTTCTCCGATGATATCATCAAGCTCCTTATCCTGAATATCCGAAATGGCATGAACGTCTTCTTCGATTTTAGTTTTATTGGCTGAAAAAAGATTCAAACTCTTATCATAAATATTGTAAACACCCTGAAAATAATCACCCATTCCAATGTTCCAAGTCAAAGGTCGTACCTTGATTTTGAGCGAACTCTCCAATTCATCTAAAAGATCAAAGGATTCCTTCCCATCTCGATCCATTTTATTGATGAAAATAATCACTGGTGTTTTTCTCATTCGGCAAACTTCCATCAGCTTTTCCGTTTGAGCTTCTACCCCATTGGCACAATCAATAACCAGAATAACACTATCTACAGCTGTAAGCGTCCGAAATGTGTCTTCGGCAAAGTCTTTATGTCCAGGAGTATCTAGAATATTAATTTGCTTGTCCTTGTAGCCAAAAGCCATAACCGACGTTGCAACCGAAATTCCTCTTTGCTTTTCGATTTCCATAAAATCAGACGTTGCTGTCTTTTTGATTTTATTGTTCTTAACCGCTCCAGCCGTTTGGATGGCACCACCAAAAAGAAGCAACTTTTCCGTGAGCGTTGTTTTACCGGCATCAGGATGGGATATAATCCCAAACGTTCTTCTCTTCTCTATGTCTTCTGAGTACTTCATGGCACAAAAAAAAGGCTTTTATCCAAAAGCCTTTCTTCGTTTCTTTATTTAGTGAATCTCTTCTGCAGAAAAATGAAATTCACCTTCAATAGCTGCATTTTCATCAGAATCTGAACCATGAACTGCATTTCTACCTTTACTTTCAGCATAGGCCTTACGCACGGTTCCCTCAGCTGCTTCAGCAGGATCAGTAGCACCAATTAATGCTCTGAAGTCTGCAA
>CAJWCX010000322.1 GCA_913031405.1 uncultured Flavobacteriales bacterium
GTCCTCGGAAGATTGAATTTTACGGGTCCGTTCCTTCATCTTTGATTCATGCTCATGCTTTTGTTTTAAAAAGCGTTCTTTTGATTGCAGTGCTCTTTCCTTTCTGATGTTCTCGGCTTTTGCTTCTGCATCCTTAATTATTTTTTGATATTTACCTTTCAATACGAGCTTCTGAATGATCATGGATCCCACTAAACCTGAAACCAAACCAGTCATTATCCATATAATAATCATAACTATTCAACATTTTATTAAACAAATAAAAGTGTATGATTATAGTATCAAGAGAAAAGATTTATTCGATATCCAATTTTTTAGATAAATCAGCCAGTGCTTTTTCAATGGCATCCATTGAATTACTCGATTTATCGACTGAAACGCTCTTCGCATTGGAATCGTTTTTCATAACCAATTGTAGTGCCGTCATGGCAATAAGATCTTGAGGATCTTTGACAGCATAATTCTTTTTTAAATTTTCAATAGACTTATTAATATCAGATACAGCGGCAATAACACTGTCCTTCTCACCTTCTTTTATATTTAACGGATAGGATCTACCCGCAATCGTGACTTTCAAGGATACTTTACCCATATCATCGTTTTAACTGGTCTAAACAGACTTCAATTTCTCTAACTATTAGATCAATCTCCTGATTTCTTTCAGAAGATGCTTCATTTACACTTTTTAAAGTAGATTGTGACTCATTCAGCTTGATGTTTTCTGTACGAACTTGATCAAGTTGCTCCTGATTTTGAGCGAGCTTTTCTTGAAGTTCCTTAACAGTTGCCGACAAATTTTCATTTTCATTTCTTAAATCATAAAAACGCTGAATCAGCTTGTTTGCTTTATCAGAAATAGATTTTATGTGATGATGAACTTTTTGATTCATTACAACCAACTTTTACAACAAAGTTAATATTGTACGAAGAAAGTTTAAAGAAAAAGCAAAATATTTTTATCCAATGAATTAAAAATAGCGATTCAGAACTACCCTATTTTAAACTCCTTAAGATAGATTGGCTTAAGATATGCAAGATCATCAAACACTTGATTTCTATATTTTTCAAGAGCCAATCGAACTTGGCCTGAAGTACTTAATTTGATGTCATTGTCAATGGTTATTGATCGATCTGACCATAGCTCTAAAAGTTTTTGGGCTCCATCACCAAAACAAATAAAAGGTTCACAAAACGAGAAAGTGTGATCTTCAACAATGGTAGCAGAAGCGTCTGATAACACCTTCCCTTGGGGCGATTTTATTTTTGAATACACCTCCATTCTTCTTGCATCGATAACAGCACAAAGTGTATCACTCAAATACTTTTGTTTTCCAATTTCCAATAAGCTATCTAGGGTCTCAATGGAAATAATCGGGATATTCAAACCATAACAAAGTCCTTTTGCCACTGCCAAACCAATACGCAGACCTGTGTATGAACCGGGACCAATTGAAACTGAAATTGCATTCAGGTCTTTTAAGGTTTTGTGGCTTTTATCTAATACCTCCTGAATAAACAAAGTGAGGTATTCACCATGAATGTAATCCTCCGGTTCGCGATCAATACAATACAATATTTTCCCACCTTCGGAAAGACCAACAGAACAAATCTTAGTTGCTGTTTCAATATGTAAAATTAACTCACTCAGGAAGCTCGAATTTAAAACCTACACCATGTAAATTGGAAATAACGATACGTGAATCGTCTTTGAAATACTTACGCAATTTTGTGATAAAAACATCAAGGCTTCTACCCACAAAGTAATCGTCCTGGCCCCAAACTCCTTTGAGAATGATTTCTCGAGTAATGACCTGATTCTTATACTTATAGAGCAAATTTAAAATCTTAGCTTCTTTTTTTGTCAATATTTTTATAGAATCATTCAAAACAAGGCTTTGGTCTTCAAAATGGTATGTATAATTTCCAATATTCACCTCTTTAGGTTGCTCCTCGCTCGAATCTATTTTAACTCTTTTCAGAAGTGCTCTGACTCTAAGCTGAAGTTCTTCAACACTAAAAGGCTTGGTCAAATAGTCATCACCTCCAACCTCGAAACCCTTTATTTTATCATCAGTCATAGATTTTGCAGTTAAAAAAAGGATGGGAATGTCGGAATTCAACTTGCGAATATCCTTTGCCAATGAAAATCCATCGATTTTGGGTAACATAACATCCAAAACACATAAGTGAAACACGTCAGAATTATAAGCTATTAATCCTTGAGCACCATCCTCAACGACAGTGACCTCGTATCGATTAGCCTCTAAATGATCGGATATTAGAAGACCTAAATTAACATCGTCTTCAACCAATAAAATTTTGATTTTCATGTCTCGAAATTAAAAAAAAGAGCCCAAAAAAGTTGAGCTCTTCTACTAAATTAACCTAACCTACCGTTTTCTAAAGATAAGATTATTAGAGCCTT
>CAJWCX010000323.1 GCA_913031405.1 uncultured Flavobacteriales bacterium
AGCTTTTCCTCCAATATTAATTGTTCCTCTAAAGAATTAGAATAGCTTTGGTTTATAGCCTTCTTAGTTAGACCAAAAGCTTTCGTTGGCATTTCAGATAACTGGTTTGCCAGTTTAGAAACTTCGCTCTCATATGCATCAGCCTCCAAACATTTATAAATCATATTTAACCCTTCGGCTTCTTTTGCGGAAACCTTGTCACCTGTGATCATTAGGGCTAATGCTTTTTGCGTTCCAATAATTCGAGGCAAGAAGAAAGTACCACCAGAATCAGGAATTAAACCAATCTTAGAAAAGGCTTGAATAAAAGATGCTTTTTCATGAGCTATAGTAATATCACATGCTAAAGCAATATTCGCACCTGCACCGGCAGCAACACCATTAACAGCAGCAATTACTGGTTTTTCTAAATTTCTTATTTTCGTTATGATAGGATTGTAATGTTCTTTTACAATACAATTTAATGTTGGACCATTTGGATCTGTCGCTTCAGCTAGGTCCTGACCTGCACAAAAAGCTTTTCCTGCTCCGGAAATAACAACAACGCGTATGTCATTATTTGAGGCACAGAAGTCTAACTCATTTTGTAAGCTAAAAGCCATAGATTGGTTGAATGAGTTGAATACCTCAGGGCGATTCAAAATGATTTCATAGACACCATTGGACAAAGAGGTTTTTAATTCCATATTGTTCAGTTTAATTCAGGTTCAAAATATTCGGCTTGCTAATTTAGCTTATATAAATGATTCATATCGGAAATTCTTTTTTCAATTATTTCCCTCAACTCTCCGGGTTGAACCACTTCGATTTCACCTCCATAGCTCATAATGGTTCTTATCAATTCTTCAGAAATAAGAAGACTCATCATGAATAAAGTGTTCTCTTTGTTTTCCGAATGAATTTCTTGAGATTCGTGAATGGGTTGGCTTTTTAAATATCGTGCAGCAACTGGTTTTGCATTAATCAATATTTGACTTATTTTTCCTTTGTATGCCGTAATACCCATAGAATTTTTAAAATATTTTATGGGATCAAAATCTTCTGGGTAGTTGACTGGATTCTCCAATATTTTGGGAGAATCCATACGTTCAAGTGCATATGTTCTTATGTCACCTTGCTCTTCGTTAAAAGAAATAAGGTACCATCGGTTTCGGTATTCTTTTAAAAATAGGGGAGACACTTTTCTTGGCTTCTCTTCGGCTTTAATATAGCTCGTATATAAAAACCAAAGCTGTTTCTTTCTTTGAATACTTTCGAGTAAAAGCGGAAGAAATTGATTACCTCCTGTTGAGGTTGCTGATTCAAATTGAATAAATTGATCCATTTGATGTTTTGAGGATCCAACAGAAATTCTATCTACGATTTTATCAATAGCATTACCAAAATCTTTAAAAAAAGGGGCGTCTTTAAATTGATGTAGCGTATCTACAGCATATTTTATGGAATGCAGTTCATCCTCAGTCAATGGAATATCATTGATGCTGTAATCATCATTTTCGTAATAATAACCACGTTCCATTTTACTGTATTTAATAGGGGCATCGTGATCCATTTTCATATTGAACAGATCTTTTTCAATCGTGCTATCACAAATATGTTCACCGCTAACTGATCCGTATAGGGATTCTTCACAGGCCTCTCTTAAATCCCTTTTAGAAGGAAAAGGTTTATATTTGTTTCGCAGCATCTTATCGATAATACGGAACCGGATCAAGGCATTTTTAATGTGTGGCATTTAGATTTTTACTCCTTTTTTTTGATAACCGAATAGCTCATAGAACTTAATTGCTTTGCCTACAGATTCAGGCACGTCTTCTTCCCAACTTGACGCTCCAGCTTTGATTTTTGAAAGAACATCATCAGACATGATGTGTAAAAGTTTTGGATTAAACTCCTTAATTGGTTTGATCTTATCGTTCTCACGCATGTAATGCAAAAGCCCTTTTAAGTTGCTTGCGATTTCAATGTTGTTTAGGTCATATATCTCTCCATCCTCTACATTGAAAGCAGGGTAGACATAGATTTTCATGTGATGACCAAATCCTCGACCAAAGGCTTCTAAGAGTCCTCCGGCAAGGTTGTCGTAATAACGTTCGTCAAAAATCGTATTTAAGTTATAAACGCCTACAATTACTCCAATCAATTTTCCTCTTGCAATTGGAGCCAAGTATTCAACCATTTTGTAGTGCTTGAGGTAATTCGAAACCATTACCGTGTAGCCTAATGAGCTTAATAAATCAGCACGATCAATAAAATCCTGTACAGAAATTTTACCGTCAGCAGTAAGGTCTTTAAGGGTCAATTCAAAAACTACTGACACATCTTTTTCGGACACGTGGTTCTCTTGAAGAAAGGCTTTTCTTCCATTCTCAATCATATCAATGTGAACTTTTGTTACAGGTCTAAATCGACCACGGG
>CAJWCX010000324.1 GCA_913031405.1 uncultured Flavobacteriales bacterium
TCAAATACCCAGAAGCAGAAACATTGACACCATAGTTCAGTTGATATCCAAAGTCTTTGAATTCGAGTAGACTAGAAACAAATAAACCTATGGAATCCGATGTAAGCATTTCCAAACTATCAGAAGAGGCCAGGTCGTAAATATAAATCTCAGCATCTTTGATTGTTTCACCTGTCTTTCTATCAGCGACAATTCCTTTTAATGTGTACTCGAAGAAAGGGATAATAACTTCTTTTTCCTCATCCAATAAAACCCTTTTGTAAATCTCTTCATAAGCTAAGTCGCAATTCGTTGAGAAGGTTTCAGTATATGGGTCTTTTGTATTTTCGTTGTAATAATATGCCAATTCATACTCTTTACATTTTTCCAATTTCGACATGAAAACACCGTCTCGTATTCTTGGAGTGAGTTTCATACTTTCAGAATTGTCACAATCCATACAAGTAATTTGAACGTAAGATTCTTCCGGTAGGTCTTTATTTTGCGAATGGATGATTTCTCCGTTTAGAAAGGCGATGTTTTGTACATTACTCGTTACATCGATTCGGTATATGTCCTTTTCTCCTTTTCCTCCTTTTCTAAACGAAGAAAGATATGCTTTTTTTCCATCTGCAGTGTGCGTGTAAAACAAGTCATCTCCAACAGAGTTAATCGGATAGCCAAGATTAATTGGGTTAGACCAGATATTATTTTCGTCCTTGACGGACATGAATATGTCAAATTCACCCATACTTGAAGAATCAGTACTTGAAAAGTACAAGACATTATTATCCAAGCCCATAAAAGGAGCATCTTCATCCCACGGGGAATTTATATTTCCGCCCATGTTTTTAGGTTTGCTCCATTCTCCGTCAACTTTTTCCATCATGTATATATCACGTTTCCCATATCCCTCTAGACGATCAGAGACAAAAAATACAGTATTTCCGTCTGGGGAAACGGTATAGTGGGTTTCCCAACGTTCAGCATTATTCACGTCATTTATTTTTACAGGAACAATTGCCGAGAATACACCGTTCATGTAGTCGCTGTAATAAATATCCCCTAATCCACTTTTGTCATTGTAGGTGTATACTCTTCTTTCATCGATGCTCACGCTGACCGTAGCTTCGTTAAAGTTTGGTTTGCACATAGACATCCTATTGGTATTTTGCCATTCATTATTTTTATTCAATTCGGCCTGGTAAATGTCTTCTGGGAAATGATTGAGCATCGGGTCTTTGAAGCCATTTGATTCTCCTTTCTCCCATGGCCTTCTTGATGTAAAATATAAGGCTCGGCCATCCAAAGATATGTTTGAAGAAAAATCGGCATATTCAGTATTTATGGAGTCTCCAAGATTCACTACTTCAACATCTTTAGGATTGGCCATTAGTTTTTTAGCTGCACCACATTGCTTTATTCTGTTTTCAGTTTCTGCGATCAATTCAGAATTTTTATGCGTTTGCTCTAGAAAAGAATTAAAATTTTCTATGGCTTTGTCAAAATCTTCATTGAGGTGATATGCTCTTCCTAAATGATAAAATATATCTGCTGGAACAGACCCTTCCTTGATTGAATACATATCATAATTACGGTCTATATTACCTGTAGACGAAGAAAAAAGTTCAATAGCTTTTAGGTAGTTGTTTCTCATCTCTAGCTCGATAAAGCCTTTTCTGTATTTGTAGTTGGCGCTTTCAGGATTTATTTCCAAGAGCTTGTCGGTTACTAAATCGGCAAAATGAAAAAAGTTTTCTTGCAATAAACGAGAACTTTCTACGACCAGTTCTTTTTCGGATGCCTGTGCAATGATATTTTTAATTTCGATTTCTGTATACTGAGAACTTCCCCAAAAAGGAATTAATAATAAGGTCAAAGCGACCAATTTACTCTTTAAACTTTTCATAATTTCCACTCTATAATGATTAAATATCGCGATTAATATCGAATTCTTCTAAATAGTCGGCTACTTTTCTGACAAATCTTCCCCCTAACGCACCATCCACAACTCTATGGTCATAAGAGTGAGACAGATACATTTTATGGCGAATTCCAATAAAATCTCCATGAGGTGTTTCGACAACTGCAGGAACTTTCCTAATAGCACCAAGCGCCAATATAGCTACTTGAGGTTGATTGATAATAGGGGTACCCATTACATTTCCAAAGGAACCAACATTTGTTACGGTATATGTTCCATCTTGTATATCTTCAGGTTTGAGTTTGTTATCTCTTGCCTTGTTTGCAAGTTCGTTGACGCTTTTTGTCAAGCCTGTGAGACTCAATCGATCCGCATTTTTTATTACTGGAACAATAAGATTACCACTTGGTAGGGCGGTTGCCATACCAATGTTGATATTTCGTTTCTTAATAATTTGGTTTCCTGATACGGACACATTGACCATCGGAAAGTCCTTTATTGCCTTAACTATAGA
>CAJWCX010000325.1 GCA_913031405.1 uncultured Flavobacteriales bacterium
TGGAGGGATTCATGATCCAAATGATGCAATAGAAAAACTCAATGCTGGCGCAGATTTAATACAGCTTTATACTGGTTTTGTTTATGAAGGCCCTGGATTGGTAAAGCGAATAAATAAAGCTTTGATTAATTGATAATTTTCTTTTTACTGTAGAGTTCAATTTTGTTAAAATTTGTCGAATATACTCGAGGATATTTTTTATCATAAATACTCTTCTTTAATCGAAATAGCTAAACCCTTGATCAGGGTCAATACTCAAAAGAGTTTCATAAATCAAGCGTATGACATTTTCTATATCTTGTTTATGAACCATTTCAACGGTAGTATGCATGTATCGTAAGGGTAACGAGATAAGGGCAGAGGCAACTCCACCGTTGCTGTATGCAAATGCATCAGTATCAGTTCCAGTATAACGAGAGGATGCCAAGCGCTGGAAAGGAATTTTTTGAGACTCTGCAGTCTTGATTATATGTTCTCTCAATTTATTTTGTACTGCAGGAGCATACGATATAACGGGACCTTTACCCATTTCAACATGTCCTTGTTCCTTTTGATTGATCATGGGAGTAGTGGTATCATGACAAACGTCCGTAACGATTGCCAAATCAGGTTTTATGGTCTGTGTTATCATTTCTGCACCGTGAAGGCCAACTTCTTCCTGAACTGCATTGGTAATATATAGCCCAAATGGTAATTTGATTTTATTTTCATGAAGTAATCTGCCTACTTCTGCAATTATAAACCCCCCGGCACGATTGTCGATGGCGCGGCAGACAAACTTATTCTTATTTACGATTTGAAAGCGGTCGGGATAGGTGATTACACATCCCACATGTACGCCCATTTTTTCAACTTCCTTCTTATCTTTTGCACCGATGTCAATGAAGATATTATACAATTTCGGGGATTCTTCTTTTCCACTTTTTCGGGTATGGATTGCTGGCCAACCGAAGACACCTTTAACAATTCCTTTTTGGGTATGAATGTTGACCCATTTGGAGGGTGCAATTTGGTGGTCACTTCCACCATTACGGATAACATAAATCAAACCCTTATCAGAAATATAATTGACATACCAGGAAATTTCATCCGAGTGCCCCTCAATTACTACCTTAAGTTTAGCATCGGGATTGATTATACCAACAGCAGAACCATATGTATCAGTTATAAATGTATCAACATAGGGTTTTAGGTAATTCATCCATATTTTTTGTCCCTCCCACTCATAGCCTGTTGGAGAAGGATTGTTGAGATAGGTCTCCAAAAAAGACATTGATTTTTTATTCAAAAGCTTCATTTGTTAAAATTTGAAAAAAATAGAAGGCTAAAATACACATAAGTACCAAAATGAAAAATGATTATCCATGCATTTATTACTAAATTTGTTTAACATGAAGCCACTTGCTTTAATGACTTTTCTTTTGGTGATGCATTTTAGAAATGTATCGGCCCAAATTTTACCTCCCCTATCTGAAGACTTTTTTGTCATTGAAGGGGATACCATCATTAATTCTAGCATTCAACTTAAAGAGGTGGTGTTATTTGAGCCTTTAAGATTTAACAACTATCAGGAGGCAAAAAGATATATAATTCTCAGAGAACGAACCTTCAAGGTTTATCCCTATGCAAAAATTGCAGCCGACAGGTTGAATGTGCTTACTAGACGATTGGAGCAAATTAAGTCGAAAAGAAAAAGGAAGATATATCTTAGACGGATGGAAGACTTTATATATGATGAGTTTGAAAAAGAACTTAAAAAGTTGTCTCGCTCACAGGGTCGTATTCTGATTAAATTGGTCCATCGACAAACTGGAGAAACTTCACATAGCTTAGTCAAGGAATTACGAAATGGGTGGCGGGCATTTGTCTATCAAACTTCTGCTTCCCTTTTCAAACTTTCTCTTAAAGATACCTATGATCCTGAGGCGGTATATGAAGATTATCTGATTGAAGATATATTACAAAGAGCCTTTTCTGAGGAACGATTGGAGCGTCAAGAAACTGCATTGGATTATGACTTGGATATTTTATACAAATTTTGGAAAGAAAATAGACCAAAATTCACTGTAAAAAAAAAACCTCCATCACTTTGATTATTTTAGGTTAAATACTTGTTTATTAAAATGGTTTTAAGGCCTAAAATATTTTAAAAAAAAGGAAAAAAGGTATTGCGAAGAAAAAAAAGGGTTCTATATTTGCACGCGCGAGAAAATATGTCGAATTCATGAATATAATTTTTAAGCGACAAGTTCATTGAGATATAGAATAAAGAATGACAGCGCGTATCAATAGATACGAAGCGAATTAGAAACCATTTTGAGACTTTAGTCAACTAGTTGTTGATTCGTTAATATTATTAAAAAACAACAACGAAGAGTTTGATCCTGGCTCAGGATGAACGCTAGCGGCAGGCTTA
>CAJWCX010000326.1 GCA_913031405.1 uncultured Flavobacteriales bacterium
GAGGATTTCGGAACGTTTAAATTTGTTCCAATGTTAGAAAGAAAAGTAAATTAGGACAATGAAAATACTTATAATCGATGACGAAAAAGCAATAAGACGAGCATTACGTGAAATTTTAGAATTTGAAGAATGCCAAGTAGAGGAAGCTGAGGATGGAAAGGTTGGTTTAGATCTATTACAAAAGCAGCAATATGATCTCATTTTTTGTGATATTAAGATGCCCGTTGTTGATGGTTTAGATGTATTGTCTAAAGCTGTCAAATTGAATATCGATACGCCAATTATCATGATTAGTGGACATGGTAACATAGAAACCGCAGTTCAGGCCATTAAAGATGGTGCTTTTGATTTCATTGAAAAACCTCTTGATTTGAATCGGATTTTGGTGACCCTTCGAAATGCGAAAGACAGGAATATACTAGTAGAAGAAACAAAAACACTTAAAACTGTAGTTAAAAAGTTTAAAGGAAGTTCAATTGTTGGGGAAACCGATGCCATTATCAATATTAAAGAAATGATTGAAAAAGTCGCTCCTTCAGATGCAAGAGTTCTTATAACAGGTGGAAATGGATCTGGAAAAGAATTGGTAGCGCGTTCCCTGCATGACAATTCCAGTAGAAAGAAGATGCCTTTTATCGAAGTCAATTGTGCAGCCATACCGGCTGAGCTGATTGAAAGCGAACTATTTGGTCATGAGAAAGGTGCATTTACATCTGCAGTGAAAGATAAAAAAGGGAAATTTCAGCTGGCCTCTGGGGGAACATTATTTTTGGATGAAATAGGAGATATGTCTTTAAGTGCTCAAGCTAAAGTACTAAGGGCTCTTCAGGAAAATGTGATTCAACGAGTAGGGAGCGAAAAGGACATCAAGGTCGATTGTAGAGTTGTTGCAGCCACCAATAAAGATCTTCGCAAGGAGATTGAGGAAAGTAAGTTTAGAGAAGATTTGTTTCATCGTCTAGCAGTAATCATTATTCATGTTCCGTCTTTAAATGACAGAGTAGAAGACATTCCTCTTTTAGCAAATCATTTTATTAAATTGATTTGTGCTGATCAAGGAGTTCCTACTAAATCATTTGATTCAAAAGCTTTGGATGCTCTCAAAAAGATTAATTGGACGGGAAATATTAGAGAATTACGGAATATTATAGAGCGCTTGGTGATTTTATGTGGTCCAATCATATCTGTACATGATGTAGAAACCTATTCAAATTCAAATAAATAGTCATGAAAATCAACTATAAATCTATATTGCCACATGGTATTGCCATTTTGGTTTTTATTGTATTTGCGTCGGTTTATTTTTCACCTTTGTTTAAGGGTTATTCTTTAAATCAAGGCGATGTCAAGCAATTTCAAGGTATGTCAAAGGAAATTGTGGACCATCGAATTGTAGAGGAAACAGATCCGTTGTGGACCAATTCGATGTTTAGCGGAATGCCGGCATACCAAATATCAGTACTTCATGAAAATAATTTTGTTCGGTATATTGATCAAATGATCAAGCTAGGACTTCCACGTCCCGTGGGAATTATGTTTATTTCTATGCTTGGCTTTTATATTCTGTTGCTTTGCCTCAGGGTGAATCCATGGCTAGGAATTGCTGGCGCCGTGGCTTTTGGTTTTTCTACGATTAATATCCTTTATTTAGGAGCCGGTCATATGACCAAAGTCAATGCAATTGCCTACATGGCGCCCGCACTAGGTGGAATGCTTTTGGCATTTCGGGGAAGATGGATGCTTGGAAGTACAGTTTTTGCCTTATTCCTTGCCTTGCAGTTGTCAGCGAATCACCTTCAAATGACGTATTACCTTATTTTTATTCTTGTTTTTGTAGCGCTTGGAGAAGTCGTACGAATTGTTCGCAACAAACAAATGAAATCATTAGTACCCATAGTAGGAGGTTTATTAATTGGTATTTTGATGGCAATAGCACCCTCAATGAGCAATATATCTACAACAAAAGAGTATAGTGAGTTTTCAACAAGAGGAAGTACAAGATTGACGATTGAACCGGAAGGCAAGAAAAAAGAAGAAGCTAAAATCAGCGGGCTGAACACAGATTATATCTTACAGTATAATTATGGTGAGGGAGAACTGCTTTCAATGATCATTCCTAATGCAAGAGGGGAGCGAGGTGGCCTTTTTGCTAATGATGAAGATATTATTGAACACATTGAAACAAGAGACGTTGAAAATGACACCCAATTCCAAGACGACAAGAACTATTTAGGTCAGAATCGTTATTGGGGTGGACAAATGGCGAGTGGAGGTGCCTTCTATTTCGGAGTAGTTATTTTCGTTTTATTTGTTTTGGCTGTGGTTTATTTAAAAGACAGCTTGAAATGGCCCTTGTTGATTTTGGCCATTTTGG
>CAJWCX010000327.1 GCA_913031405.1 uncultured Flavobacteriales bacterium
ATGGAATTTATAGGAGATTCCGACCTGGCCGGATACAATTCAAATAAATTTGATATCCCTGTACTTGCGGAGGAGTTTTTAAGAGCAGAGATTGAATTTGACCTTAGCAGCAAAAAATGCATTGATGTTCAAAATATTTTCCACAAAATGGAACAGCGTACACTTATTGCCGCTTATAAATTCTATTGTTCTAAAGAACTAAAAAATGCTCATAATGCTATGGCTGATACCATTGCAACATGGGAGGTCCTTGAGTCTCAACTTGAAAAATACAAAGACCTTGAGCCTAATACGCAATTTCTATCTGAATTCTCAAGAAACTCTGCACATCAAACCCTTGACTTCGCTGGTAGATTAGCCGTTAATAACGAAGGAGAAGCCATATATAATTTTGGTAAACACAAAGGAAAAACAATTAAAAATGTTTCCGTATTGGAACCCGGTTATTACGGATGGATGCTCGAAGCCAATTTTCCGCGTTATACTAAAAAGATTTTAATGAGAGAAATGGAAAAAATAAAGGCAGATAACAAAATGGAATCTAAAGAAGACTATCAAAGTAAACTGACTCAACTCCAAAATAAGTTTAAAAAATGAAAATCATTTGCATAGGCAGGAACTATGTTGAGCATGCCAAAGAAATGAGTTCCCCTCTTCCCTCCTCTCCCATTTTCTTTTTCAAGCCTGATACTTCAATTTGTAAAACCAAAAATTTCTATCATCCAAAATTCACATCAAACCTTCATTATGAGTGCGAGGTGGTTATACGCATTGATAAAGTTGGAAAAAATATCCAAACAAAATTTGCTCACACCTATTATTCACAATTTACCTTAGGCATTGACTTCACCGCTCGAGATATTCAAACAGAATGTAAAAAAGCAGGTTTACCTTGGGAGAAAGCTAAAGGATTTGATTTTAGTGCTCCCATATCCAATACCTGGATTGATATTGAAAAACATCCTAAAAATATCAAGTTCTCCCTTGTAAAGAATGGAGATATAGTTCAAAAAGGAGAAACAAAAAATATGATTTTCTCATTCGATGAACTTATTAGCTATATTTCAACTTTCATTACGCTAAAAAAAGGCGACCTCATCTATACCGGAACCCCGGCAGGTGTTGGAAGAGTTCAAAAAGGAGACCAGATAGAGGGGTTTGTGGACCAACAAAAAATATTAGACCTAAAGATTAAATAAAATTAAAATTTAGAGATTTTGATTTTAATACCTGAAAAAAAACCATGAACTATGTAAATTCCAGAATCCAATTCTGACAAATCAATTAAGGTCTCTTGATCGTCAATTTGATACTCCCCTATCTTTTTACCGGAAAAGTCAGAAATCCAAATATTTTCTGAGGTTACTAACCCTGTTTTTCTTATGTGAAGAATATCAGTGAAGGGATTGGGATAAATATGAACTCCAGATTCTTGAATATATTTGTCGAAACCTAAACTGTTTCCTGGATCATTTTCAAGATGAGAAACACCGCCCAAATCATGACCTAAAAATAAATCCAAATTAGAATCATTATCGATATCAAGAATGAAGGCGGAGCTATATGCTCCAACATTAACATCTAAAAAACTATGATCTATAGACTCAAATAAGTCTCCATCAGATAACTTTCCATCAATACCCTGAATAAATTTAAGATTACCATCAACACATCCAATCATCGCATATGTGGTATCATTATGTCTAAAAAAAGAAGGAACTGCATATCCATCCGGAGTTAAATCTGATACATCAACCCCACCAAGAAGGTTTGTAACCAGAGAAAATTTGGGATTCATTAAGGAGCCTGTGTTTTCATAATAAATAAGCTCCCCTGTTTTGACTCCCAATATCAAATCAAGCAAACCGTCATTATTTAAATCGAATAATTGAGGGGCCGCATAAAGACCGTGATGAATGATGTTTCCTGAATCATCAGTCATATCATAAACAGGTGGATCAAAGCTCGGTGTTGCCCCTGAAGAATTGTTTTGAAAATAGATTAAATTACCATTCTCCATTCCTACTATCATATCACATTTCGAATCCCCATTTAAATCGCCAAACGCAGGAATAGAACGCAAGCCAATATTGAGCTGACTCAAGTTATTAAAATCATTGTCAATGAAGGTGAAAGAAGGATTCGTCTGCGTACCTGTATTCTTGTAATAAGCCACCCGACTTTCTTTTGCCAAAACTTCTTTGTATCCAAAGAAATTAGCCACGAACATATCAGTCAAACCGTCCCCATCGATATCTATAAATTTTGGAACAGAACCCGTACCATGATCAATCATATCTTCTTGAAGAAAGGACCTCGTTTCAAAGACAAAATTACAATTAGAGTTGGTGCCTGTATTTTTATACTTCA
>CAJWCX010000328.1 GCA_913031405.1 uncultured Flavobacteriales bacterium
GAAAAAATCAAAGCCGTACAAATAATTAATCACGAAGATGAAAGTCGATCATTTCGTATTGAAAAAACAAATGTTGGATATGTGGTGAGTCAAAACAGTGAAGCTCTAGCATTTGTTGATACTGCTAATCTGTACCGATATCTACATAATTATAAAAAAATTCATTTTGACGGACCTAATTATGAATACACCCCGGAACAAGTCGATTCATTAAAAAACACCGAGCCATTTTGTGAATTGAAACTGAAAGAAACCAATGGAAATTCAACTCATTTAAAATTATTTAGGATACAGTCTGAAGACTCACAGAGAAATGTATTTGGAGAGCTTGTAAATATGGATATGAACAAGCTATGGTGTGAATTACCCGATGGATCAATAGTTAAATGCCAATACCATGTATTCAATCCATTATTATTTGGGCATATCTATTTTCGCGCAATGGAAAATGATTCGCCTACGTAAAAACACGTAGTTAGATGTCAGAATATACTTAGTTACAACAATGTGTATTTTCTTAATTGTAGGTATTCTGTGTTTTTTAAATATAAATTAACGTTCACCCTAACATTATTCAATTATCTTTGGAATATAGTTAATAGTCTAGGTAATCCCTAGTGGTAATAATTTAATCAATAAGCGATTATAAAACACAATTCTCTTCTTATTTCCACAAAGGATACTCTTAAAGGGACTCTTTCGAGTCCCTTTTTGCTTTCTTCATGAAGTCCCTTACCGTTAAAAATGGACAGAACTATCACATATTGAATTTAGTTTTTTTACATTTGAAGTCATGAGACACCTTTTGTTTATTTGTTGTTTGTTCCTTATCAGCTATAGCACAAATGCCCAATTAATTTCTAGCGATCAAAATAAGTCTAAGTCAACATTTAATGACCAGACTTTTATATACTTGGGCGTTGATGTGTTGAACAGCTTTAGAGATCTGAATCCGAATATCGACCACCTGAATACGCCACTAGGAGAACGTGCTAATGAAATCCCAAGATGGCTAACCGGATATTCCGTAAGGGTTACCGTGCCTATCATGAAAATGTTGAAGGTCAATACGGGGCTTTCTTTTCAACAAAATGGAGAATCTTATAATTGGCTATCAAATGAAACAGACAGTTCATTTTCATACCAAACATCTTTTAGATATATTGCCATGCCCGTTCAGATTTCAGGAGAGTTTGGAAAAAAAATAGGCCTTTACGGTGCTTGTGGATTAACGCCCGCCATATTCAGTTCTTTTCTCCAAAAGCAACAATGGAGGAACGCTCTGGGCTCAGAAGATGCTCAAGATATTTCTATTCAAGATGATTGCAATTCATTCATCATTTCATTTCAAGCTGATTTGGGTTTGCATTACCACATCAACGAACAATTTGGGATACAACTTACCGCACTATACAGAAAACAACTTAATAATACTTATAGAGAATTTGAAAATTACATTCATAAAGCGCATGCTTTAGGTTTTAATTGTTCACTTAGCTACCAATTTTAATATGACACTAAAAACCATTGTCAATTTCATTGAAAGTAAATTTCCATTGGCCCTGCAGGAGCCGTATGACAACTGTGGACTCACCTATGGTCATCCAGATGCCGAAATTGATGGCATATTGGTTTGTCTTGATGTTACCGAGGAAGTTGTTGCTGAGGCTATTCAAAAAAAATGCAACCTGATTATTTCTCACCACCCTGTCATCTTTCAAGGACTAAAAAATATGACTGGAAAATCAATGAATCAAAGAGTCATAGAATCATGCATCCAAAAAAAGATCTATTTGTATGCACTTCATACCAATTTGGACAATCACTACAAAGGAGTCAATTATCAAATAGCAAACAAAATTGGACTGAAAAACCTAAAACCTTTAGCCCCAAAAAAAGACACCTTAATGAAACTAGTGGTTTATGTGCCAGAGGCACAAAAAGAAAACATTGACCATGCTTTATTTCAGGAAGGGGCTGGATCAATTGGGAATTATTCTGAATGCAGCTTTAATGTCAAGGGTAAAGGATCCTTTACCCCTAACATTGAGGCAAGCCCAAGTTTTGGGGAGCACGAAAAAAATCAATCAATTGATGAAATAAGAGCAGAATATCTTGTTCGACATACGGATCTTAAAAGTGTTCTAAATGCGATGTGGAAACACCACCCATATGAAGAAGTCGCCCACGATATTGTTCCGATTAAAAATACAAACCCGGAAATTGGATCCGGTATGATGGGCGAAATGAATATAGCCATGGATGAGCTCGATTTTTTGAAAAAAATTAAATCTGATTTTGGTCTCTCCATATTAAGACACTCGGAATTCTTAAAAAAACCCATAAAAAAT
Organism: uncultured Flavobacteriales bacterium; assembly: GCA_913031405.1. Lineage (GTDB taxonomy): Bacteria > Bacteroidota > Bacteroidia > Flavobacteriales_D > Crocinitomicaceae > UBA952. The sequence goes on from CAJWCX010000328.1 coordinate 2,352, forward strand.
GTAGCGATTTGTGGTGGAT
>CAJWCX010000329.1 GCA_913031405.1 uncultured Flavobacteriales bacterium
CGCCTCAATCATTCGTTAGTGAGACATGCAGCCAATTAAAAGAACAAATCGGAGAAGACAAAGTTATTTTGGGCCTATCGGGAGGAGTTGATTCTTCAGTGGCAGCGGTTCTGTTGCATAAATCTATTGGAAAGCAACTGCATTGCATATTTGTGGATAATGGATTGCTCCGTAAAAATGAGTTTGAGTCTGTATTGGAATCATATAAGGGTATGGGCTTGAATGTGATAGGTGTTGATGCAGCCGATCAATTTTATGCCGAGCTTTCGGGAGTCACAGATCCAGAACTCAAAAGAAAAGCGATTGGAAAAGTATTTATTGATGTTTTCGAGACCGAATCTAAAAAAATAAAAGACGCTCGTTGGTTGGGTCAGGGAACAATATATCCTGATGTTATCGAGTCTATTTCAGCGACAGGTGGCCCTTCGCAAACAATAAAATCGCACCATAATGTTGGGGGATTACCGGATTATATGATGCTCAAAATAGTTGAGCCACTTAAGCAACTTTTTAAGGATGAGGTACGAAAGATTGGTCGATCACTAGGTATCGATTCAAAGATTTTGGGTAGGCATCCATTTCCAGGGCCTGGTCTGGGTATACGCATTTTAGGGGAGGTTACTAAAGAAAAGGTACGTATTTTGCAGGAAGTGGATTATATATTCATTGAAGGTCTAAAAGAACACAAGCTTTATGATGATGTTTGGCAGGCAGGAGCAATCTTCTTACCCATCCAATCTGTAGGAGTAATGGGAGATGAAAGAACTTATGAAAATGCCGTCGCTTTAAGGGCAGTATATTCTACAGATGGAATGACTGCTGATTGGTGTCATTTACCTTATGATTTTTTAGCTTTAATGTCTAATAAGATTATTAATCAGGTTAGAGGAATAAATAGAGTCACTTATGACATCAGCTCTAAACCACCTGCTACAATTGAATGGGAATAAAATGAAATCTGTAATTAGTGTACTGATATTTTTAATCACGTTTTGTTCGTGTGCGCAGAAATATGCGGACATTGGCGAAAAAGAGGGGGAAAAGTATTACATCCATAAAGTTGAGGAAGGTCAATCGCTTTATCAAATCTCTAGTACCTATGACATCTCTATTGATGAGTTAAAATCGAGCAACGGAGTGCTGAATAGCGGACTTAAAATGGGACAAACGCTTTGGATTCCAGTTCGCTATGACGAGATTGTGCATATTGTTCAAAGGCGAGAAACGCTCTATGGTATATCAAGGAAATACTCAAAACCTATTGATTCAATTTTGGCCCATAATCCACACATTAAGGATGGTCTCAATAAAGGTCAAGAGCTCATTATTAAAAACATCATTAGGCCTATTAAACTTAAAGGCGAGATTGAAAACCCATTCAGTACAAATCCAGAGCTGTCCGATACATTGCTGGAACGACAAATGATTGATTCTCTTGTTGAGTATACTGTGCACTCGGGTGAGACACTTTATTCTATATCTCGTAGATTCATGGTCTCTATGGACACCTTGAAAGAGAGAAACAATTTAAATACAGATGTATTAAGTGAAGGTCAGGTATTGATCATTCCATTAAAAAAGGAGCTGGAGATCAAAGAACGTCTTCCAATCGATTCCCTGAATTTTGGTGATTTGAATTTGCCTAATGACAGTGTAAATTTTAATGAGAAAAAGAAAATCACGGTTTTCTTACCTTTTAATTTGGATACGATAGATACCAAGAATGTACGTCCCTATGCAATGGAATACTATATGGGTGCTCTTTTGGCCATAGACTCACTTAAACATTATGGGGTCAATGCTGATTTTCATTTCATTGATTATGAGTCTATCAATAATCCTTACGATAGTATTTTGAATGACCTCGACCTTCTTCACCCCGGCGATGATGTTTATCCCGATTTGATTTTTGCACCTTTTAATCTTGAAAAGGCCGCCAAATTAAAATATTTTTTTCATAATTCACCCGTGAAGATTGTTTATCCATTGAAAAATCATAATAAGTTACACAATCATACCGGAAATATTGGTTTCGGTCGCGAGGGCGAATTTTTTATGGAACCCAGTGAATTGTCTGAATATTATACATTGGCAAGGCATTTATCTCAGTTAGATTCAGTACAACTTGTTTTTATTAAAACCACAGACTCAATCGAACGAATCCAACAGAATAAATTTTTAGAGATTTACTATAATATGGATGCTCCATCAAAAATCATTGAGGCTGATGTAAGCAACTATCAATATTTTTCAAATAAGAAGAATGTGAATACCGTTTATATTGTTTTATCTGATGATTGCGTGCTTATTGAAGAGATATTGGCTTTTTCGAGTGAAAAAGAAAATATTTTGATTTATT
>CAJWCX010000330.1 GCA_913031405.1 uncultured Flavobacteriales bacterium
CCCTCCGATTTTATTGGTAAATGCCTCGGGAAATAAGCGGTAGTTGATCTCAATGTCTTGATTGTTGTATTTCTCATATTTGATTGTAAGTGTTGTGCTTGTAGATGGCGCCAAGCGGTGCTCTTTTCGCCAATTCTTACCCTCAATAGATATGTCTTGAATCGATGGAGCTCGAGAACCCGGCCATTTTCCGGTCCAACAATACTGCATCACATCAACAGCCTCAGTAGGTTTTCCATTCGGCAAGAACATACCATGCCAGGTAGCGGTTGATTCTTGTTTTTGCCCCCATAAAAAACAATAGCTTCCCAAGCATTTTTCCATATCGGGATAAATTAAATCTTCGTAGCGCCTTTTTCTTTGCTTAGCCTTAATTCCATTGGGAGGTTCAATTTTTGCCTTCCAAGAGGTGGTTTTCGCTTCAAAAGGGCCATTCACACCCCATTCGGTTACTATGTAGGGTTTTTCCCAATTGTATCTTCTAATATTTAATCCTGCATTTTCAATCGATCCGTATACATTTACACCTAAAATATCAATACTCGGACAGTGTTTTTTAATCATATATAATTTGGATGGGTCAACCCCGGCAATTACGGTCATTGTTGGATGATTTGGGTCTACCTTTTTTATAAATTGAGCCAGTTCTTCAATAGTCTCCCAGACCTTAAAATTGGAGTACCGCAAATCTACTTCATTTCCTATTCCCCATATCAGTAGGGCAGGATGGTCCTTGTATTTGAGGATTTCGGTTTTGAGTTGTTCTATTTGACCCTTCACTGCATAGTCATCATTATAGTCCATCCCTGTTCGTTCTGGACGAACATAAAGCCCAAGACAGACCGTCATATCATAATGTTGAGCAGAATCTAAAAAAGCTTCGTTGTTGGTACTCCACAAGCGAATCGAGTTGGCTCCTGACTGGGCCAATAAGCCAAAGTGGCTTTTTGCTCCAGCTCCTTTGATGTAGTAGGGTTTGTTATTTTTATATAAGCCATAAGCCGTTTTATTTTCTTTACGAACTTCGACTTTGCTCACCTGAGCAATGAATGGATTGAATAAAACCATAAACATACCGGTAATTAAAACATTTACAATCTTATCCATTGATTCGGTTTTTTTGGGTTTCCACGAAATTCAATGATTTTAAAATCACCCATTTCAAACTGAGAACCCTCTATGATTTTGAAACGGATTTCTTTAAGCGTATTCCAATGAAAGTTTTCGAATTCAGCAAATGATTTCAAAGGAATACAAATTTGATAGCTGCTATCGTTGATTTGAATATAATTGGATGTATTTAAAGTTTTTTGAATTCTTCTTTTAGGTCCGGTATAGGCTACCAATGTGGTTTGAATTCGTGGTATTTCTTTTGTCTCCAAGATAAATGAAATAGCAGAGGTAGAGGCTATTTCCGAAATGTCTGTGCGATGCCATCTATACACCCCAAATCCAAATTCTTTCCAGTCCTTTTCACTGATTTTAGCATAAATACGCTCGTGAATTGTCTCATCATTAAAACTAAAACTGTTTGAATAGAGCGAGTTGACTCCCCACCAATATTCTCTTCCTTGACCAATTTGGATGGGGTATTCCTTGAAAATTTTTGTATAGTGAGTATTGGTTTTTTTAAAAGTGTGGTCATGTGGAACAATTCTGATTCGATCGATGTGGATATCACCTTCACGTTGAAATTCCAATCTAAGCTCTTTAATATTGGCCAGATTAACCTCTTTTTTTTCATGGTTGAATGAGGGTAGGGGAATCAAGACCTTTCGCCAGGTGGTATCAATAAAGCCTCCTTCAATATCCAATATATTTATTTTGCTCATACATTGTTTACCGCTGTAGTCTGTTAACGCAAAAAATAGGGGTATTTTGGTAAATTTTCCCTGGTCAACTCTAATCATCATTTCAATTGCGCAATCTTTCATGATGGGCAGAAGATTTTTGCCCTTGTAGTTTCCCCATTTAAAGCCCATTCCAAGGTATTTACAATCAGATGTTTGCTTCCATTTTATGTGAAGGTGATCCTTTCCACAGAAAGAATGAATCGTATCATAATCGATGGTTTTACATGGGGTGTTTTTCAAACCCCAAACCCCGTCCTGTTGGGAGTCTGTGAAAATTATTTTAGGTTCAAAAGAGTCATAGCCTGATAGAGACTCACTGGAGCCATATAGAGAAATTTCTTTCATGGACTGGCATCCGATGAAGGAGATTCCAATGAACCACAAGGTTATGTTTTCTCTTAGTTTCATTATTGCTCTAATAGTCCAGTATTGGTGGTAAAAATGATATGATCAATATCTGTTCTTACCTCTTTACCAAAATTTTCTGGGCAAACTGGATTT
>CAJWCX010000331.1 GCA_913031405.1 uncultured Flavobacteriales bacterium
TACAAAATATGAAAGATGTAAAAGTCTTCAAATAAAAAAAGGGCCTAAAAGCCCTCTTTATAAAATCATTTTCTTACTCAGATCAACTGAGTTTTTTTGCATTTGTCCAATACATAATAAGAAAAGCCGCAGGAACAATTGACATAACTAGCATCGTGATGTTCGCAATTGTATCGGCAGCTTCAGTCATAATCTGCCCCTCAACGCCACCAGTGACAGATGCAGCTTCATCAATCACTGTTTTCACAATCATCCATGGTAAAACAATAGACAGGACCTCGCATACCGTATAAATGTAGAGGCCCATTTTTTTTAGCTTCATCATCTGAAGAGCCCCATACAAGGTTCCAACAGCTAATAGTAACATTACCCAGTAATACCAACCATATGCTTCAACAACCGCATCCTCTTTTTGAAATAAACTGCCAAAAATGGAAAGTGCTGAACCTATTATAGTAAGTATACACAATACCTTCAAAAATCCTGTTGCTTTTTCTTCATTTTCACTCATATCAAATTCATTTTTAAAATTAGTATTCAAATATAGTAAAATAAATGGTCGTTACTTTTGATAAAAAAAATTCTAAATCAATCTAGTGCGATCCCCAATTCTTTTCGCTGTGCATCATCAATCGGAGCAGGAGCATCAATCATGGTGTCACGACCACTGTTGTTTTTTGGAAATGCAATGTAATCTCGAATCGATTCAGATCCACCCATCGTGGCAACAAGTCTGTCTAATCCAAAAGCCAATCCACCGTGTGGTGGAGCACCATATTCAAAAGCATTCATCAAAAATCCGAACTGAGCTTCAGCTTCTTCTTTGGTGAAACCAAGTAAGTCAAACATTCTTGACTGAAGTGCTTTGTCATGAATACGAATCGATCCACCTCCAAGTTCAACTCCGTTCATGGCCAAATCATATGCATTTGCTCGAACTTTTCCTGGATCGGTATCGATCAAATCAAAATCTTCAGGTTTTGGAGAAGTAAACGGGTGATGCATGGCATGGTAGCGTTCGCTTTCTTCATCCCATTCTAATAGCGGAAAATCAAGAACCCATAAAGGCTTAAATACTTTAGGATCTCTGAGGCCTAGCTTTGTTCCCAGGTGCAGACGCAATTCGTTGAGCTGTTTTCTGGTTTTGTCCAAATCTCCACATAGAAGTAATAATAAATCTCCAGGTTTGGCACCGCACTGATCTAACCACACTTTTCGCTCTTCTTCACTATAAAATTTATCTACTGAAGATTTACTCGTTCCATCTTCGTTACATTTCACATAGACCAATCCTCGTGCGCCAATTTGAGGGCGCTTCACCCAATTGGTAAGTGCATCCAATTGTTTTCTCGAGTAGCTTGCACAACCTTCAGCATTAATGGCTAAGACCGCCTCTACACTATCAAAAACAACAAAACCATTGCCTTGTGCTTTTTCCGTAAGGTCATTGAATTCCATTCCAAATCTGATGTCTGGTTTGTCAGAGCCATATTTTTCCATGGCCTCGGCGTAGGTCATTCTTGGGAACTGCTCATCAAGCTCAACTCCTATTACTTCTCTAAATAAATGCTGAATCAATCCCTCAAAGGTCTGCAATACATCTTCTTGCTCAACGAAGGCCATCTCACAGTCAATCTGTGTGAATTCAGGTTGACGGTCTGCGCGTAAGTCTTCGTCTCTAAAGCATTTTACAATCTGGTAGTAGCGATCCATTCCTGAAACCATCAACAATTGCTTAAAAGTTTGAGGAGATTGTGGTAAGGCGTAAAATTCGTTTGGATTCATCCTACTCGGCACCACGAAATCTCTTGCACCTTCAGGTGTGGATTTAATCAAGACCGGTGTTTCCACATCCATAAAGTCTTGACCGTCTAAATATTTCCTAGTCTCTAAAGAAACCTTATTTCTGAGTCGTAATTTTTCTTGAACAGGATTTCTTCTTAAATCTAAATAACGGTATTGCATTCTTAATTCATCTCCGCCATCAGTCTCATCTTCAATAGTAAAAGGAGGTGTTTTAGCCTCATTCAAAATACCTAAAAAGGATGCCTCAATTTCTATATCGCCTGTAGGCATATTCTTGTTCTTACTGGTGCGCTCAATGACAGCACCTTCAATTTGTACTACAAATTCTCTACCAAGCTTTCTCGCTTTTTCACATAATTCAGCATCTGTTTCCATATTGAAAACAAGCTGAGTAATTCCATATCGGTCTCTGAGATCAATAAAGGTCATCCCCCCCAAGTCGCGAGACCTTTGCACCCATCCTGATAGGGTAACTTTTGTTCCAATATCCTTATTTCGGAGTGCTCCGCAAGTGTGTGTACGATACATAATTCAAGTGTTGTAGGC
>CAJWCX010000332.1 GCA_913031405.1 uncultured Flavobacteriales bacterium
CCATTCTTTCTTATTTGTATTCCATGTTCCTCGGCTCATTAAGAGGGAAAATGATATGGTATCCTGTGACCCGGGTGTTTCACTCAAAATCTGTTGAAGTGTTGTTAAATCCTTTACAAAGGTGTTTTTGATGCGCATATAATCATTATAAGCAGCCTGAACATTTAAAACATGTATTTTTTTTATTGTTGCCTTTAAATTAAAACCACCATCGATTCGCCAAGTATTGTATTCGTCGTCAAAAGCGCTTTCGTTGTATGGAGCACGTGGCATTCCTCTGTTCGTTATTTTTTCATAAAAATAAGACAAGTAGGGTGCAAAAGAAATACCATTTTTGTCGTAGGAATAACTTAGTCTAGAAAAATATTGTTCTTTAGGTTTCCATTGCTTAAATCGAAGACTATCAGCCAACCTAGACTGAGGAAATTCGATAAAATCATCGAATGCATTCCAACCATCAAAAAAGTTTCTTCCACCTGACCATGTGACATTACTCGATCCCTTTTTAAAGGAAACAGAGCCATCTATATTATACTGTCCAACGCTTTCATAATAAGAATTTACCGTTGATGAGAACCCTTCCTTTTTATTCTTTTTAGAAATAAGATTGATGGTGCCAGCTAAAGCATCTGTTCCATAGTTTACAGATAAGGGTCCCTCAACGATTTCGATGCGTTCTATGGTATTTAAGTTGATTTGACTGATATCAATATCACCATTCAAACGTCCTATAACGGGAATACCATCAATGAGTATTTTTATATTTTGACCTGATATACCCTGGAGTGACATACTGCTTCCAAGTATATTGTCTTGACGGATTCGAATGTTGGTTTCATTCGTAAGAACATCCTTTAAATTGACTGCCGCCATAGACTCAATATGCTTGCGATCTATGACTTTTATTTTTTGTACAGCCTCTTCTTGTGTTGTTTTTTTATATTGTGCGGTAACAACAACCGTTTCAAACTCTTGACTTTGCTCAATATTACTCTGTGCGTCGGCATGGCTGCCGACGCATAGAATAACAAATATCCAAAAGCTTCTTAACATTATTAGTGCAACATCAGTTTTTGTCTAAGAACTTCAGAACCCACCTGGTAAGAAACCATGTAAGCTCCCGCCCTTAAATGATCAAGATGAAGCGATTTATTATGTAAGCCTCCATTCTCTAAAGAAAAATCAAAGACCACCTGACCATTCATGTCTAGAATGAAACCTTGTCCCATCGAACCTATAGAAGAAATATCATAGATTAGATTGACGGTTCGACTTGAACTTGGATTTGGATATAGTGTGAATGTTGTTAAAGTGCCCAGTTCAGAGTATCCGGCAGCACTAATCAATTCAGTGTTGAACCCAATATTACCTGTTGAGCTTCCATCAAAGGAGGTAAAATTAATTTTCCAAATTTCCCCTGAATCATCATTGCGCACAAAATAAGCAAGACTATCTTGCAAGTCGTATTGGAAAGTTGTCATATTGAAAGACTTCCAATCGTAACCTATTCCATTAATTGCTGTACCAAATGATAAACCCGCTGGATCTGCATTTGCCACAGGAACTCCTTCCGATTTGGCTACAGAGTATCCCGCGTTCACAAGTGCACCAGTTACTCCGTAATTCATTCCCGGATAAAGTTCCGTCACATACTTTGTGAAAACGACATCCCATTCTTCCGCCAAAGGCTCTCGGTCCAATTCCGTGTTATTGGAAATCGAATAATATCCGAAGTTCTTTCCATCAAAATCGCCTTTAGAAATACTGGCTGTCACCTCATTTGACCCGTCTAAATCAGCATAAATGAAATCATAAGTACCACTTGCCAATTGTATCAATTGGATTTTTTTTGCAGATCCATCCATCCACGTTGCAATATACAATGAATCTCCTGTGATAAAATGTGTGATTGGACTATATACTCCCCAGCCCAAATCAAAAGGATCTGCGGCATTTATTTGCTGATCAAAAGCACCCACACTCCAATCGGTATCAGAATTGATTTGCGAGGTCCATGTTGATAGACCACTTGTGTCTACTGAGGCCCAATCAGAAATGTCACCGTTTGGATAGGTATATAGATTCATTCCCATTGCACCATTGATACGTACTGCTGAACCATAACCACTGGCACTAAACGCTAAGTCCCAATTGGTGTTATCAACATTTCCAACTTCGCCATTCTCGAAACTATAATAAGACTGATTAGAATAACCAGGGGTTAAAGAAATTTGTTCTGAATTCTGAGCATTAAGACCAAATGCAATGAAAATAGAAGCTATTAATTGTAGATTTTTTTT
>CAJWCX010000333.1 GCA_913031405.1 uncultured Flavobacteriales bacterium
ATCAGGACCAATTGAATAGAATTGACGATATCATTAAAGAACTCGATTTAACAGAACACCCGGAAGGAGGTTACTACGGAGAGACCTATCGTTCCAAATATAAAACGGAAAATAAAAAAAGTGTTTTAATGACCTCTATCTATTTTTTATTGACCTCAGATTCTGTATCACATTTTCATAGAATCAAAAACGATGAGCTTTGGTTTCATCATGAAGGCAGTCCTATCTCCATTCATACTCTTGAGAATGGTACACATCAGGAATTTATTCTAGGCAGAACATATGGTCAAGTTTGTAGACCACAACAGTTGATTAAGGGAAATACCATATTCGGAAGTAGCGTTTTAGAACCAGATTCCTATGCACTTGTTTCTTGCGTCGTTTCTCCAGGATTCGAATTCGAAGATTTTGAGCTCTTTACTTCGGAGCAACTGCTCCAAAAATTTCCAAACGAAAAAGAAATCATTGATCGATTGACCCCTTAAGGCTGACAAATCAAAGTGTCGGTCCAGGGAGAAAAACCTGCCCAAACACCTAAGGCTCCTCCTTCGATATTGGAAGGAATGTTTGTGGGAGTAGCAAATGGATTTCCAGAGGTATACATTTGACTGTATTTCTTTTGATAAAAATTAAACTCATCTCTACCAAGCTTAGAAAGCTTTATTATTATGGTGTCACCTTGTTCATAGTAACCCCTGTAATCTTCATCAACTGTTTCATCAAAAAAGTTGATTGGGTTTTCATAAGCAAAATCAAAAGTCAAACCGTCAAATACAAGATCATCAAAAAAAGGATTAAAGGTTTTATACCACAAGGGATCTTGTGTTCCATCAGGCAAATGATTTAAACGCTGTATTTCCCACATATAAGCATCGTAAGAACCAGCAGGGTCAGAAAGTGTTGCCCAAGACCATCCGTGATTCGTGAGCGAACCTTCAGGCTTCCAATATAATGAGTCTAAAGCTGTGGCCTCATAAATAGCAGTTACAGCACTGAAATTCTGGTCGCCAACACTGACCTCTAGATTGTAAGTCTTACCAACTTGTCCTGTGATATTAGTGGAAAAGTAACCACAAAGGTTAAGACTAATCAATTCGTCTGCGGGGATACCAAAAAAGGCTGCTGCAAGATCTTCAGTACCTGGAGGAAGATTATCTGTACAAATCTCAACAAGCGTATCAGTAACCACTCCATCTGTGACAACAACAGTCGCACCAGAAACAAAACCGTTTAGATAGGCCTCTAGATTAGTAGGTGAATAAATGTTTTCCGAAGTAGAAATCAATACAATGGCAGGTGAACCCGTAGAGATACTGCCATCAATCACTAACTGTTCTTGATATCCTGGAATGTCAACTTCAACTTCTTTGGTGCATGCACCAAGAAAAAATATAAGACCCAATAAAAATAAATATGCTTTCATATTCTAAAATTCAAAATTCCATGTAATACTCGGTATAATAGGAAACAATGATACCTGCTTTACAGTCAATTGGAAGTCACCATCTAAAAAATCACCGTCATTATCTACGAACAAAAAGAAAGGATTTGCTCGATTGTATACATTGTAAATCGAAAAAGCCCAATTGCTTTTAAATTTCTTTTTGACCTTAATCTCTTCACCATCAGGACCTTTTTTTATTTTAAATTCCTTACTGTAGAGAATTGCAGATAAATCAAGTCTGTGATATGGGGCCATTCTTGTCGAATTACGAGCGCCGTAATTGAATAAGAGATTTTGCTCTTGAACGTACCAAGATGAAGGCAGGGTTAATGTATTTCCTGTGGCATATACAAAAGATGTACTAAAAGTCCATCGATCATTGAGCTTGTAAGTTCCTACAATACTCAAATCATGCCTTCTATCATATTTTGCAGGGAACATATTGCCTGAGTTTAAATCTGGGAAAAGGCGATCTGATTTCGCCCAAGTATATCCGATCCATCCTGTAAACTGACCCATCGCCTTTTTCACAAATAGTTCCACCCCGTAGGACCATCCTTCCCCGAATACCAAAAGATTATCCGTATTATCGTTGACGTTGTCTCCAGGCAGGGCGCCTTCCATGTATTCAATCATGTTATTCATTTTCTTGTAATAAACCTCTACTGAGGTTTCCATCATATCATCAAAGAAATTTTTGAAGTAACCTAGACTACCCTGCCATCCTATTTGAGGTCTTGCAATATCAGTTGTAGGATACCAAATATCGGTTGGTAACGAAACTGCACTCAAGGCTGTTAAATGAACATATTGATAATTGTAAG
>CAJWCX010000334.1 GCA_913031405.1 uncultured Flavobacteriales bacterium
GATCATTATCTATTTCTAAATTATGACAAAGCAAAAAAGGAAACCCTAGCTTCTTCATCAAAGGTTTCGCTATGTCATGAAATGTATCTGAGAGTATTACTACTTGAAAATTTTTTCGTAAATTCGAAACAAAATCAAAAGCACCTGGTAATAATTCAAGCGATGCTGCTGCTTCTTGAACATCAGATAGCATAATCCCTTTTTCAGACATGATTTGTAACCTCATATCCATAAGTTTTTCATAACTGGGTATATCTCTGGTTGTTTGGCCTAGTTCCTCAATACCTGTATTTAAAGCCACTCTTTCCCAAATTTCTGGAGTTAAAGTTCCTTCCATGTCTAAACATACTATTTCCATAATTTACTCGTTTTTAATTCCATATGGAACATGACCGGATGTGGTGTTATCAATTGCGCCCATAATATGCTTTTTTTGATCGTCAAAGAAAATATCCGCATCAAAAGAATCAAGGAACTTACTTTTAGACATTCCTCCTAAAAATAATGATTCATCAATTCTTACACCCCAATCTCTTAATGTTTTTATAACTCTTTTGTCTGATGGGGCTGATCTTGCAGTTACAAGCGCTGTTCTTATTGGACACTCATTGATTTCAAAATCGTTTTGAATTTTATTTAATTCAACTAAAAATGATTTAAAAGGTCCTTCTTTAAGATTTGTCTCTGCATTAGCTTCGTTTTCAATAAATGCCTCAAGTCCCTTTTCATGATATATCTTTTCGGAATCATCCGAAAATATTACAGCATCTCCATCGAAAGCTATTTTTAATAAATCTGACTTTGATTCTTTATGATTTTCAGCAGATCTTGGAATAATTGTTGCAGCAGCAACATTGCTTTCAATTGCAAGCTTTACATCTTCAATGCTGCTAGATAAAAATAAATGTACGCCAAAGTCTTTTACGTATCTATGAGGGCTTTCTCCACCACAAAATGCAGCCCTGGAAATATTTAAATTATGATCCTCAATTGAGTTTCTTATCCTTAATCCAGTATCGGATGTGTTTCTTGATAAAAGAATTACCTCTACTCGATCTGAACTCTCATAAAGATCGTTTATTTTTAAAATTTTTTCTACCAGGTTGAAAGCTTCACCAGGAGCAAGAGTATTGTCCTCATTTTCAATTTGATAATCTTGATAGGATTTCAAACCCTGCTTTTCATATATTTCATGACTTTCATCAAGATTAAAAAGAGCTCTAGATGATATACCAATTATTAATTTAGATTTTTTGTTACTCATAAATATTGGAAATATATTATATTTCGTATTATACTGTACATATATTCAGTATTTTTATTATTATGAAAAAAATTACATCACAACAACAAAGAGTATTAGATTGTATTCAAATTTACTTAAATAAAACAGGTTTTCCACCAACTAGAGCAGATATTTGTAAAGAATTGGGGTTTAAGTCCCCAAACTCAGCTGAAACTCACCTAAGAGCTCTTGAAAAGAAAGGCTTCATCTCAATTGAAAGTGGAACATCAAGAGGCATTTCTATTATTAATAATGATAATAAGCTTACTCAAGCTGACAATGAATACCCTGTAATTGGTCTTGTTGCAGCAGGTTCTCCTACTCTTGCCCAAGAAAATATAGAACAAACAATAAACTGTCCAAATAAATTTTTTGATTCAGATTTTGATTATTTTTTAAAAGTTAAAGGTTTGAGTATGAAAGATGTAGGGATCATGGAAGATGATCTCATTGCTGTTAAAAAGACTAATGAGGTTAGGAATGGAGATATAGTTATTGCAAGACTTGAAGATGAAGTTACTGTTAAGTTTTTTCAGAGGAAATCTCCAAAAATAGTTGAACTTGAGCCTGCAAATGAAGATTATGAAAATATTGTTGTAGATCTAGAATATCAAGATTTTCATATTGAAGGTAAAAGTGTGGGATTACTAAGAAAAAATTAATGAACTATAGTTTGTTTTTTTGAAAACTTATCTCTTTGTTTTTCAAAAAATTCATCTAAATCGCTTACATTCCCGCTAACACTTTCAATACCTGCCCTGATCATTTCTTTAGCTACATCTAGCTCTTGCCCTCTTAAAAAATCTTTAGATTCCTTTGAAAATTCAATTTTTACAATAGGATTTTCTTTGTCATCAGATCTTCTTAAAACGATTGACCCGTCTGGTAATTGCGCTAGTTCTAAATAGTTCGTCATTATTTTCCTTTGTTAATTTAGCTTAACACTCA
>CAJWCX010000335.1 GCA_913031405.1 uncultured Flavobacteriales bacterium
GAATTACTACCTTATTCTTCCGTGGTTTTTCATTTTTGATGAAAGTTTGAGCAACAAGTTTGTGTGGGTATACTGTTTTCCTTTTACCTGAATCATTGATGAGGTCTGTCATCAAAAAGCCATTTCCAGGATGTGTCCTCTGTTTTTTCAACTTGGAATCAAAGTGCATTTTACGACCATTACTGAATACTTTCACCCGTTCTCGAGACCTAATTCTTCCCGTCGTAGAGATGTCATAATCTGAAAAACCGATTATATTTTTCCACTGTTCCATGGATAATAAACAACATGTGGAGGAAAAGGTTCAGTAGGACATAATGAATTCGAATTTCTCTGAATCTTCTCGAAGAAGCTCTAAAATTTCATTGATTTCATCTAGATCATTGGAGGTCACCAATTTCATTTTTATTTCCTTAAAATCTGCAATTCCTTTGAAATAGTTCGAATAATGTCTTTTCATTTCTGCTATGGCCAGTTTCGTGCCTTTCCAATCGATGCTTGTGTTTAGATGTTCCTTTACCGCATCTACTTTTTCAATGAATGTAGGAGACGCACAATGCGAGTTAAATTCTATAAAATGTTTAATTTCTCTAAAAATCCAAGGATTTCCAATGCTTGCTCGACCTATCATTACCCCATCAACACCGTATCTACGTTTATATTCTACCGCCTTTTCTGGACTATTAATATCGCCATTTCCAAATACGGGTATTCGCAATCTCGGATTATTTTTTGTTTCTGCGATAAGAGACCAATCCGCTTCTCCTTTATACATTTGTTTTCTTGTCCTTCCATGAATAGATATAGCTTCTATCCCAACATCTTGTAATCTTTCCGCAACTTCAACAATGTATTTAGAACTCTCATCCCATCCCAATCTGGTTTTTACTGTAACCGGAAGCTTTGTCGATTTTACAATTTCTGCAGTCATTTTAACCATTTTAGGAATATCTTGAAGGATCCCAGCTCCGGCACCCTTACAGGCGACCTTTTTAACGGGACATCCGTAGTTGATATCAATGATATCTGGATTAGATTTTTCGGTAATTTCCGTCGCTGTTTTCATGCTTTCGATGTCAGAACCGAATATTTGAATTCCTATTGGTCTTTCTTTTTCATAGATGTCAAGCTTTTGTTTACTTTTTATGGCATCCCTAATGAGTCCCTCTGAAGAGATGAATTCGGTGTACATCAAATCGGCTCCAAATCTTTTGCATAGAGCTCTAAATGGTGGGTCGCTCACGTCTTCCATTGGCGCCAACAAAAGAGGAAAGTTTCCAAGCTCTATGTTTCGAATTTTTACCATTTTAAAATCTATTATTTATTGATTTGTTTCAAATAATCTTTAAGTTGTTGTTCATTTTGGGTATTCAAAATCATAAGTTTGTCTTGAGTATCGACAACGATAAAATCATCAAGGCTATCAATCAATACTATTTTATCCTCATTACTTTTAATGATACAATTTTTACTATTGAATAAATGAATATTATTGCTGTTTTTGAAATTGCCTTGCTCGTCTTTTTCAACTATACTACTTAAGCTGCCCCATGTTCCTAGATCACTCCAGTCAAAAGAGGAAAGAACGATGGATATATTAGGGTCTTTTTCAAGAATGGCATAGTCGATGGAAATATCTTCACATGATGCAAACGAATCTTTCAAAAACGCCTCTTCCGATTCGGTATTATAATATTTATTGTTTTTGAAAAAAATTCGGTAGAGCTCTTTGGCATTATGCTTGAAGCTGTTGATAATGGTTTCGGCCTTCCAAACAAACATCCCTGAATTCCAATAGAAGTTTCCATTTTCGATAAATTCCTTAGCTTTATTAAAATCTGGTTTTTCTCTGAATTGTTTTACTTTTGAAATGAGATTTTTGTTTTGCTGAGGATCGAATTCAATATATCCATAACCGGTATCGGGTCTACTTGGTTTGATACCATAAGTAACAATATCCTTTGAATTTGTGGCGTGTTCAATTCCCAAGGTTAAATCAGAAAAAAATTGCTTTTCATTAAAAATAAGGTGATCAGAGGGTGATACGAGTATGATTGCGTTAGGATCTTTTTTATTAATCTTCGCTGTTGCATAGGCAATACAAGGCGCAGTGTTTTTTCTAATTGGTTCGCACAATATCTGATCTTCATTGATATTTAGCTGATGAATAACTTTAGATTGGTATTTCACATTAGTCAACACAAAGATGTTTTCTATTGGTACAAT
>CAJWCX010000336.1 GCA_913031405.1 uncultured Flavobacteriales bacterium
AGATTTACTATACAAAAATATAGAGAAACATAATAAATCCAAACATTTTATCTAGTAATTGGCCAGCTTGTCCAACAAAAGGTTTTCCAATTTTATCCTCTTCAGCCCCTGGTGCTTCACCGATAAGCATAATTTTTGAATTATGATTTCCATCAGAAAAAACTAAATTTGTAGCTATATCTTTTAGATCACAATCTAGTTTCTTGATGTCATTTTTTAAATTCTCAAGCTTTTCGTTTATCCCTAATTTAATGGTTGTCTGTTTAGATATATTTTGATCGTGAACAATATTTTTTTTACCTTTTTTTTTCAATAATTCAAATCTAGGAGTACTTGCAATTGAATCGCTTATTTCAAAAGCTTTATAAAATTCAATAAAAGACTTTATGTTTTTAACTTTCATTAATATATATATTATAAATTTATTATAAATATGGAAGAATTACTATTGATTCAATGAATATTACTAGAGAAAAAATGCATTATGATTTGGTTATTGTAGGTGCTGGACCTTCGGGTTTATCCGCCGCTATTAACTTTAAGAACCTTTGCAAAAAAAATAATAAAGATTTTAGCGTTTGTGTCGTGGAAAAGGGCTCAGAAGTTGGTGCACATATACTTTCAGGCGCAATACTAGAGCCGACGGCTTTAAAGGAACTTCTTCCAAGTTGGGATAAAGATGAAAATTGCCCTGTAAAAGTTAAGGTTAAGGAGGAAAATGTTACGTATTTTAGTGAAAACAAATCTGTCAATATTCCTAAAATCTTTATTCCTTCAGTAATGCACAATAAAGGTAATTATGTCATTTCTCTCGGTTCTTTTTGTAAATGGTTATCGCAACAGGCAGAGCAACTAGGTGTAGAAATTTATCCAGGGTTTGCTGCATCTGACTTTATTATACAGGATGGAAAGTTGGATGGAATAATCACGAGTGATCTTGGGTTGACCAAGGAAAATGAACAGGGTCCTAATTTTCAAGCAGGTATTGAGATTCATGCTAAGTATACCATTTTTTCCGAAGGATGTCGTGGTCATTTAGGGAAAAAATTAATGAAAAAATTTAATTTAAGAAAAAACTCTCAACATCAAACCTACGGAATTGGTTTGAAAGAACTTTGGGAGGTTGAAAGTGATAAATCCAACCCTGGTGAAGTTTTTCATTCTATTGGATGGCCATTAGATTCGCATACGTACGGGGGATCCTTCCTTTATCATTTGTCAAATAATTTAGTTTCTGTTGGTTTTGTGATTGGCCTAGATTATAAAAACCCTTATTTATCACCTTATGAAGAGTTTCAGAGGTTTAAAACGCATCCAGATGTAATAAAGTTATTTCAAGGAGGAAGAAGGATTTCCTATGGTGCAAGAGCTTTGAACGAAGGAGGATGGCAATCACTTCCGAATCTCTCATTTCCTGGTGGTGCCTTAGTTGGATGCGATGCTGGAACACTTAATACACCAAAAATAAAAGGAACCCATACTGCCATGAAATCAGGTATGATAGCAGCAGAGGAAATTTTTAAAGAACTTGATCTTGGAAAGTCTAATACAGAACTTATAAATTTTGAGCCTAATTTTAAAAAGTCCTGGGCTGGCATAGAACTTAAAAGAGCAAGGAATGTTAGACCATCATTTAAGTACGGCTTGTTCGCAGGGATGATTCTAACAGGTATCGATCAAATTCTTCTGAAAGGCAAAGCCCCCTGGACTCTCAACCACTCAGAACCTGATCATCTTTCACTTAAAGAAAAAAAGGACGCAAACCCTATAAATTATCCAAAACCCGATGGAATAATCACATTCGATAAACTAACCAACGTATCATTTTCTTCAACTTATCATGAAGAAAACCAACCCTGTCATTTGAGAATAATAGATGATAATATCCCGATATCGAATAACTATGAGCTATTTGATTCTCCAGAGCAAAGGTATTGCCCTGCGGGTGTATATGAAATTTTAAAAGATGATAACAGACCAAAACTTCAAATTAATGCACAGAATTGTATTCACTGTAAAACATGCGATATCAAAGATCCAAGACAAAATATCAATTGGGTTTCACCTGAAGGAGGAGGTGGTCCAAATTATACCAATATGTAACCTAGTGCTTTTATCTATCTGTTTATTTTCCTTTTCTGTGAATGGAATGGATAGAAAATCCAATGATTTTGGTAATTATTTATCCTGGAGTCATGCGAGGCAGGACGGAGATTTA
>CAJWCX010000337.1 GCA_913031405.1 uncultured Flavobacteriales bacterium
TATGCAAACGAGCTATTAACTGAAATGAAAAAAAAATATCCGAGTGCTTCAATTAGAAAAAAAATAATTGGTGAAATAATTGGTTTTGATAGAATTCAAGACTCAAAAGCTTGTGAATTTGTCTCTAGTATTACTGGTGATAATAAAAGAGAGGTTGTTTCTTTTGGAACCGAGGCTGGACTATTTCAAGAAATCGGTATAAGCACAGTTGTTTGTGGACCTGGTTCAATTGAACAAGCACATACTATTGATGAATTTATTGAATTAAATGAAATTAAAAAATGTTTATCTTTTTTAGAAGGAGTTAAAGAAAGATCTGTAATTAATTAATAATTAGTTCCAACCACCCACTGATTTTACCTCTAAAAATTCCTGTAGACCGTGTTCACCTGCTTCTCTCCCAATTCCAGAATGTTTAAAACCCCCAAATGGAGTATCAATCGCGATCCCTGCACCATTAACATCTACCATTCCAGATCTTAATTTTTTAGCAACTCTTCTAGCTTTTTCTTGATCTTTAGTTTGAATATAATTTGTTAGACCATAAGGAGTATCATTAGCTATTTCGATAGCTTCGGCTTCGGTTTCAAATGGGATCACAGATAAAACTGGTCCAAATATTTCAGTCCTAGCAATTTCCATTTTATTATCTACATCAACAAAAACAGTTGGTTTTACAAAATATCCTTTTTCTAGACCACTAGGTTTTCCAAGTCCTCCTGCGATTAATTTTGCACCTTCATCAATCCCCTTTTGAATTAATGCCTGTATCTTGTTAAATTGAGTTTCTGAAACTACTGGTCCAATATGTTCCCCTTCTTTATTTGGATCTCCTACCTGCATTTCTTCTGTAAATTTTTTTAATTTCTCAACTGCTTGATTATAATGAGACTTTTCGATTAGCATTCTTGTTGGAGCATTACAAGATTGACCAGAATTTTTAAAACATCTCAAAGCACCCCATTCAATAGCGCCAGGATCTGCATCTTCAAAAATAATATTTGCTCCTTTGCCACCAAGTTCTAAGCTAACTCTTTTAAAATCACTTGCAGCATTTTGTGAAATTAATGCACCAGCCCTTGTTGATCCTGTAAAAGAAATCATATCTATATCAGGATGTCTGGTTAATGCTTCTCCTGTTATAAAGCCATCGCCATTAATCAAATTAAAAACTCCAGGGGGAAATTTTGTTTCATCAATTAATTCTGCTAAAATCATTGATGATAATGGCGCAAGTTCTGAGGGTTTTAAAACCATTGTGCATCCAGATGCTAAGGCAGGCATTACTTTCAAACAAACCTGATTCATTGGCCAATTCCACGGTGTAATTAATGCACAAACTCCCTTAGGTTCATAAATAAGTCTTTGGTTAGGCGCGTGATCTCCTAAAGGTTTTTCAAATTCAAAACTTTTTAAATGTCTTATAAAAGATTTAATATGAGCCGCTCCAGTGCCCGCTTGTAGTTTTGTTGCAAAATCCTTAGGAGCGCCCATCTCTAATGTGATAGCTTTTGCAATATCAGCCCATCTTTTTTTATAATTTTCATAAAGTTTTTCTAATAGTTTTATTCTTTCATCCTTCAAAGAAAAGGCCCATGTCTCATACGCTTTTTTGGCCGAGCTTACAGCATGATCAACATCATCTTTGTTGCCTAAGGTAATAACAGCACTATTTTCCTCAGTGGCAGGATTAATGACTTTTATTTCTTGTTTACTTTGAGGTTCTTGCCATTTACCATCAATATAAAATTTTTTTTTGTTTTCCATAGAACTTTAATAATTCTTGATTATTTTTTTGCAAATAAATTTGTCAATTCATATACTATAGTTGCAGCAGCAAGTGAAGTAACCTCTGCATGATCATAAACCGGTGAAACCTCTACAACGTCTGCAGAAATCAAATTCATTCCCGATAATCCTCTTATAACATTAACCATCTCTCTTGAAGTCATTCCTGCAATTTCAGGTGTTCCGGTCCCAGGTGCAAAAGCTGGATCCAAGACATCTATATCAATTGATAAATATAGTGGGTTGTCGCCAACTCTTTTCCTAATTCTTTCAACTATCTTATCAGTTCCCTGTGTTTGAAATTCATCACAATGAATAATTTTAAAACCAAAACTTTCATCATTTTTGAGATCATCTCTACTATACAAAGGTCCTCTTATAC
>CAJWCX010000338.1 GCA_913031405.1 uncultured Flavobacteriales bacterium
AGTACACCTGGTTTTGGTCCAGGCAGTTGGGGTTCGAATCCCTGCGCCCCAGCATTAAAGAAATTTTATGAATAATGATAATTTGAAAATTTTTTCAGGCAGGAGTAATAAACGACTTGCAGAAAAAATAGCTAACAACCTAAATGTTAGTCTTGGGGACATTTCTATCAAGACTTTTTCAGACGGTGAATTGTGGGTGAAATATGAGGAAAATATTCGAGGTAGCGACGTTTTTATAATACAGTCAACAAATGGGCCGTCAGAAAACATTATAGAATTAGCTCTCATGATAGACGCTGCAGTTAGAGCTTCTGCGGATACCATTACAGTTATCATGCCTTATTTTGGTTACGGGAGACAAGACAGAAAAGATCAGCCTCGTGTTCCAATCTCTTCTAGAGTTATGATTGATATAATGACTACAATGGGTGCCGATAGAATTATAACGATGGATCTTCATTCTACTCAAATTCAAGGGTTTGCTAAAATACCATTAGACAATCTTTATAGCAGATCAGTTTTATATTCTGCAATAAAAGAAGAAAGACTTGAACCAGATCATACAACAGTTTTGGCACCAGACATAGGTTCAGCAAAAATGAGTCAAGGGTATGCTAAAAATTTAGGCATGCATTTTGCTGTAATTGATAAGAGAAGGTTTTCTCCTAATAAAGCAGAGATAAGTCACTTAATTGGTGATATGCAAAATAAAAATGTATTGATTATAGATGATATGATTGATACAGCAGGAACGATTATCAATGCTTCAGAGGCAGCCCTTGAAAATGGAGCAAAATCCGTTACTGTAGTTGCTACACATGGAGTACTTTCAGGCGATTCAATTAATAATTTAAATAAATCTGATATAAAAAAAATAATCATCACAGATACAATACAAATCCCAAAAGAAAAACTTTTTGATAAATTAACAATTGTATCTGTTAAGGATGTTTTTAGCGAGGCAGTATCCCGCATACATAGAGGAGAATCTGTCAGTGCTTTATTTCAGTTTTAACTATAAGGGGTAAGAAATGGCATCAACCTATTACAAATTAGAAATAAAAAATAGAGTTAAAATACGAACCAAAGGTTCAAAAGATCTGCGGCGTAATGGAATTATACCAGGTATCTTATACTATGCCGGAGAGCAAAATGTAAATATTTCAATAGATAAATCTGTTCTTTTCCGTGCTTTACAATCAGGACAGAGAATATTTGAAATCGACCAAGAAAATAAAAAGCAATATACTATGATTAAGGAACTCCAATATCATCCTGTAACTGATGAAATTATTCATGTGGATTTAATGCGTGTCCGTCGATCTGAAAAGATGACGATTCCAGTCCCACTTGTTCTTATTGGCGAATCGATTGGGGTTAAGGAAGGGGGAGTTTTATTACAATCATTAAACCAGGTTGAAATCAGTTGTTATCCTACTGATGTTCCTGAAAAAATTGAATTAAATATCGAGAGTTTAGAATTGAATTCAGCAAGAAATGTTGGGGATTTAGAAATTGATATTGAGGATGTAGATGTTATTACTGACCCAAGTTTGAACATTGTGTCTGTTACTCCTCCAGCAGCTGAAGAAGAAGTGGTTGAAGAGGGAGTTGATGATGAAATGGATTCAGATGGAGTAGAAACACCAGAAAAAATTAAAGGTGGAGAATCCTCTGATGGAAGCTCTGATGATGCAAAAGCTGAGGATTCATGATTGCCTTTGTAGGCTTAGGTAATATTGGTGATCAGTATACAAATACAAAACACAATGCTGGTTTCTGGGCAGTCGATGAATTTGCTAAAAGAAACAAGATGGTATTTGAAGCAGGTAAAGGGAATTATCTTTTTGCTCAAGAAAAAGTTAATAAAGTTTTGCTAATCAAGCCTACGACAATGATGAACAAAAGTGGACATGCGGTTAAAGAAGTTATGATCCAATGGAGCTTATTGCCGTCTGATGTCATTATTGTGTTAGATGATGTTGATTTACCGTTGGGTTCAATACGTATTCGTCCAAGGGGAGGCGATGGATGCCACAGAGGATTAGAAAATATAATTTATCAAATCCAAACAAATCAATTTATTCGAATGAGATTAGGCATAGCTGTGATTTCAGAAGAAATTAGACCGTCTGAAAAATATGTGTTGTCACCATTCAATAAAGATA
>CAJWCX010000339.1 GCA_913031405.1 uncultured Flavobacteriales bacterium
CGCCTTCCTTTGTGGATACACCGCTCAAATGAAGCTTTCCGCTAGTATATTCAACAAGTCGTATGTGTTTTTCAATTTCAATAACCTCTGAGACTTCAGGATCAGCCTTGAGACCGGTTCTGAGAGATGCTTGGCCCTCGTTTACCTGTGCATCGTGCGATAAGGAGTGATTAAATGAATTGGCCGAAATTTTACAATTATAGTTATTCGAGTACAATAAAGCATTGGTAAGAACTTTTGCCTTAGGCGTTTTAATATCATCAGAGAACATACATGCTCCAGCAACATGTAAATCATACATCTCAGAGAGTTCTTCACCCTTCATTTCTTTAGTAATACAAGCCACCGGCAGGGCGTTTACCGCATGATGTTCCGATTTTCTTAATACATAATCGACTAGAGATTTATGGTCAATAACTGGGGTTGTCGAAGGTAGAACGCCCACGTGAGTATATCCTCCAAATGCTGCACTGTCCAATCCATCGGTTATGGTCTCTTTATGCTCTTCTCCCGGGTCGCAAAAATGCGACTTTAAATCAATCCATCCTTTTGAAAGATGGAGGTTTTTCGAGGCAATTTCTAAAGTTTTTTTGTCTTTTACAACAATCTTATTTCCAACCTTTGCAATGGTTCCGTCATGGATTAAAACATCCTTTTTTTCTCCGTTAAAAGGAGAGGAGGAATCTATTATTTTGGCTTGTTTAATTAAAATTTTCATGAATTAGTTTTTCCAAAATTTTGAAATTAATATTTCTGAAAGAATACACGTTAGTACGATAAATATACAAATCCGCCAATATTCTTTAGGGAGATTCAAGTTTATTTTCGACAGGTCCATATTTTTTGAAAAATCGTCAACTTCTACATTTTTAATGTTTTTGGCTTGCATCGACTTTTTGATGTTTTCTATTTCTATATAGTTCACTGAGGATTCTTTTCGATCAATATTTAGTGAAAGCGGGATAATGAATTCATTTAACAGGACACTATAATTTCCGTCTTTTAATCTTTCGACTGCCTCCGGTCCAGATAAATCAATGAATTGATAAGAACCATTTTGAAGTATTTTTGGAATAAATTCAGACGATTCATTCTTGATTTTGATAGGGCTTTCTGATTTGGAGGTGTTATTGATGGCTATCAATTCATTTTGTCCAATAAAATGGTAAAGAGGTGACTGGCGTTTAGACAACTCAGTAATTCGAATACAAATCACAGGAAAGATACTTTTGTTCACTAAATCAGTTGATTTGCTGGAGAGGTCCGAATAAAAAGCGAATGCTTGCTTCATTGATTTGAAGAATACCGGACTACCATCTCTTAAAAACATTAAAGGAATGGCTGTGTTGCTTCTGTAATCGCAAGAATATTTTTGATGGTAATAGGGTAGGTTTAGTGATTCATCATTTTGTTCAAAAATACCTTTAAAAAAAGGATCGTCAAAAGCTACTTTGCTTGTGTTTAAGTCAGTAGTTCTTTTACCCATAATTATGGGTAGGCCTAATTGCTCCAGAAGTAAGTTGATTTGTCCTGTTTTGATATTTTCTCCTGGAATAAAGAAGATGGCTCCACCCATTTTTGAAAAAGAAACCAAGTCTGCAGTCAATCCAGAGGAGATGTCAGTTATTCCGTTAAGGACTATGAGGTTTTTATTTTTGAAGAGGTTTCTGTTAACTGCTTTTTGATTGATCTCTACAATCTTTAAAAAAGGCTCCGTCTCAAGAGCATTTAAAACATGTTTTTCAGGTTCTTCACCTTGAATAAGAAGAATTTCATTCGAAGGTTCGATAGTGTAGCTAAAATAAAAAATATCATCCCAGTACATCATTTGATCTCTAATTTCAATTTTTCCAAAAACAGGTCCTTTTTTTGTGTTTTTTAGCTGTACCGAATGTTTGCTTGATTTTTTACCGGGAATATCAACGAAGAGATCCTTTTTTAAATCGTTGCTTTCAATGCTAACCTCTAAGTTGATAATTTCTTCATTGCCTTTATTGACAATTCGAAAGAAAAGCTCATTTTCCTCATTTATGCGATGCACAGGTGATTCAAACCATATAGAATCAACGTAACAGTTTGATATTTTTTGAGGTTGAAATTGAATCATGTTGTATATACCGTCGTCATCATTTTTGATGTTTTCAAGATGAAAAAAATCTTTTTGAAA
>CAJWCX010000340.1 GCA_913031405.1 uncultured Flavobacteriales bacterium
CTAAACTTAGATTCTTATCTAGTAATCCACTTTGACCTTTGATTGAAACTGGACAAAGTCCGTTTTTGAAATTCAAAACAAAATCATATAATTCCTCTGTTAACTGATGTCCATCTCGATTATAAATAGCATATAACGAGTCCTTTTGAGCGCAAATGAAACCTTCATCCAATATCGAAATATCCTGATAAACAGTATCAAAAACATAATCTCCATATCGATTGATTACACCAAGATGAGCACCCACTGAAACCACATAAAGTTCGATATCCGTTTCGATATCATCAAATATAAAATCTACGAGAAGCTCGTTTTTTTTATTGATTAAACCCAACTTATCCTCTCTCTCAACTGCTGCAATTCCATCATAAAAAAAGCCTGCGGCATCATACTCCCCTTGAATAAGCCAAGTGCCACTAGAATCAGTATACCCCATCAGGCCCGAAGAATCCATGAATGGATAATAGGTCACTTCGGATAATTCAACATCTAAGTTGAGTTCTTCTTTAAAAGGATACTGGGGGTATTTGGATTGAAAATCAGCTATCAATTCTGGACTCGAATTCTTGGTATATCGTTTGTAAAGTTCAACCCAAGCATCTTTTAAATTATGATTGTCAGGATATTTTCCTATAAATGATTCAATTGGCTCATAACCGCTTTCATCAGTGTAAAAGCTATAAATACGATTTTCTAATTCCTCAACATGAGAATTATAAGGATAACTTTCAATAAATGACGCTAATTCCTCTTCATCAAAAGATTTGACATAGGTCTGGTACTCAAACAAATCAACTGCAAGCAAAAGTTCTATTAAATATAAAGAATGAGGATACTTTTTGATCATTTCCTGAGCATAAGACAAATCTTTTTGCCCACGCACACTGGTTAGCACTAACGAATCTCTTAGCCGAATTGCTTCAAGTAAATTACGGCTCCATTTCTGATCGTTTATGAATTCATCAAAACATGAAATGGACTGATGTAAAAGACAATTCTCAAAAAGCTGATCACCCAGGTTTTGTTTGTGTTGCTGAATTGCCATTGAATCAAATCCCAATTCCAAAAAGTTCAAACGGTCTTTTTCGGAAACTTGAGGCCAACTATTTTCAGCAATCAAAATATACTTTAAAGAAGAGTCTATTTCTTTAGTAACTGGCGAATCATAATATAAAGATAAGCCATAAGCACAAGTTGAGGAATCTCTTTTTAAACCGTCTTTAAAACCATTAAAAGCACTGTAATAGTTATGGTTTTTCAACGAAATAAACGATTTCTCAACCGGACTGCAGGACATTAGGAAAAGTAGAATACCGAACGGTAAGAGAATTATATATAATCTATGCACACTCAAAAATAGCAATAATTATACCGCAGAATCGTCCTATTTTCTCAAGTTACTAGGAATTTTACAAACGGGAATTGGAATCATTTTGTGCTTATTGAACTGATGCAATCGATTGAAAATATTTAACACTTCTTTTTCTCGTGAATTCAATTCATGTTCATCGCCCTCAAAAGACATAGCCCATTCTAACTCTGTATAGGTGGCTCCAATTTGATCTTCGTCCTTTCTACCATCACCCCATAAGCCGTCAGTTGGAGCTGCGTTTTGAATCCCCGGAATAACATTTAATGATTTAGCTAATGTAAAAACTTCTGTCTTATTCAGATCTGCAATAGGACTCAAATCAACTCCACCATCACCATATTTGGTATAAAAACCAATTCCAAAATCTTCAACTTTATTGCCTGTACCCGCTACAAGAAGACCATTGGCTTGACCTACGGCATATAAGGTCATCATTCTCAATCTAGCTCGACTATTGGCCATTGACAATAAATTGGTTTCAATGGAAAACGGCATCACATTTTCAAAGGACGAGAAAACTTTACTCAAATCTAATTCGTGAAAATCCACATTGGGGTATCTATTTTTAAGGTCCGAGATGTGAAGCTGCGCCAATTTGTATTCAGACTCATGCTGACGAATAGGCATATTCAAGAGAACAACGCGCTTTCCTGTCTGCGCACAAAGAATGGAAGTCACAGCAGAGTCTATCCCTCCTGAAATACCCACAACAAACCCGTTAAGCTTTGAGGAATCACAATAAGACTTTAACCAATCAACAATATGCGAACTGACCAAACTCAAGATAACTTAG
>CAJWCX010000341.1 GCA_913031405.1 uncultured Flavobacteriales bacterium
AAAAAATCTTTTTGAAAATCACTTAAGATGATGTAATTGATTTTTTGGAGTTTGTGATTGTTTTTCTTTTCCTTACTTGAAACTTCTCTTTGCCAATTGATAACAGTATTTAAATTTCTCTGAACTGGGGTATAGTTGATTTGATCAATTTCGAATAGGGCGTCTTGTTGGTTTAAAGTGTGTTCTTGAATTCCATTTAATTCGTTTGATGCAATAATAAACTTTTGACTTGCTGGGTACTGAGAAACTATTTCTTTTGCGTTTGATTTAGCCTGAGATAGTAATTCTCCACTCATGCCTTTCGCACTCATGGAATTTGAATTGTCAATATACAAGAAAATCAAGCTATCGCTTGTAGCCGCTGAATTACTAATGGTTCCAGTGTATGGTTGTGCGAATGCTAAGACAAGAAATAAGACAGCCAATATTCTGAAAAGCAGTATAAGCAAATCTTTTACTTTTTTGATGGCTTTTTTTTCTTCTTGGAACGATTGAATGAATTTCAACGAGGAAAAATAGAGCTTTTTATGGCGTCTAAAATGAAAAAGATGAATGATAATTGGGAGTGCTAAGAGCGATAAAAACCAAAGAATATTTGGGTGCAAAAAATTCATTGGCGACAAAAGTAGTGAAAGTTAAAGGTCTTGAAAAATATTTTTAAAAAAAATGCCCTTCCGGGCATTTCATTTAATTTTTAAGTTTTCCGTACCATTCATTGAATTTCTCCTCATTGCCACTGGCTCTGTAGGCTTGTGCTAGGTTTCTGATTACAGATTTATTATCTGGGAATTCTACAGCCATTTTTTCAAGACTTGGAATTGCTTTTATAAGAATTTCACGACTTTGGTCTTCGAGTTGTGTAGACCTTGGGTCCCTATAGTCTAATTCTTTCGCTTCATCAGCCAAATTTAAGCTCCACTCCATGTATAAAGCGGCAAGATTCGAATGCGCATTTACGTATTCAGGGTCAATTTCTATGGCTTTCATAAGGTTTTCTTCTCCTTTTTCATAATTCTTTAAACCGATGTATGAGGTTCCAAGAATATAATACAACTGCTTGTTATTAGGGTCAATCTCTAATGCCTCTTTGACGTAACGATCTGATTTTTCAGTATCTCCTTGTTTGAGGGCAATATTAATGTAGTTCGTGAGTATAATCATGTCTTTTCCGAATGCTTCTTCAGCCTGAAGTGTTAGTTCTTCAGCTTTGGTAAGTTGATCTGATCGAATAAGTGAATCAGAGACCACATTATACATGGCCATGGCGTTGTCTTGGGCGTCCTTATATTCTTCTCCTAAAAATCCTTTAACCTCATATGCTGCAAGGAATGTATTAAAAGCCATTTCATAGTTTTTTTGCTCATACATCGAAATTCCCATATTGAAATATTGAGAGGTGCGTTGACCGATAAAACTTTTTGCTTCTTCTTGATAACCTTTCCTAGATTCGTCCTGAACTACTTTGGTAAAGCTCTCTTTTGATATGCTTGCGTATTCCTCAAGTAAATTTGCATCAACTGGCTTACCCGACATTGCATCCATGCTCGCAAGCTCAATAAGGGCAAAATAAATCATACCTCTATAATAATGCATTTTCATACTCTCTGAGGTTTCAGGGTGAACTGCAGCTTTGTCGATGAATTTTTTAGACTCATTAACAAGCTTTTTAGCTGATTCTCCACCCATGGGGTTGTACTTCTTCATTCGAACTGCTGCATCTGTAATGTTTGTTTTTTGTGCAGTTGAATAAAATCCTATGATCATTATGCATAGGGTGAGTAAAGTGATATTTATCTTTTTCATGTGTTTTTTTTAATAGGTAATAAGTGTTTCAAATCTTGTGCCAAACCAATATATTAAGCTTCGATATCCGTTTGTGTATTGTTATCATTGCTTTCAAGCTCTTCTGAATCTGTTGTTTCTTCGTCGTCCTCGCCTCTCGGTACTCTCGCGATTGCCGCTATTTCAGCAGTCTTTTTCAGGTTAATGAGTTTCACGCCTTGAGCTGCTCTACCCATTGTTCTGATCGAGTCTACATTCATTCTAATTGTAGCACCTCTTTTGGTAATGATCATTAAATC
>CAJWCX010000342.1 GCA_913031405.1 uncultured Flavobacteriales bacterium
GTTAATTCTAAAAAAACAAAGAATCAATTCGTGGAAGGCGCTTACAAAATGAACGGTATTGTCTTTCGGTTTTCCTCAGTTTACCCGTTTGTTCAATTAGTCCCTTCTCAAAAGTATTTGTTTAATAGGCCTTTATATTTCTCCAACTCTGACATTATGGTCTCATGCGGCCACAACCCAAACACAATCCATTTTGCCTTGAAAAATCAAATATATCGATCCATGGACTTTTACGTTTTATCACTTTTTTCTTATGGGTAGTTTGAATTGAGTATCTTTACCTTTAACTTTATATTGTCTTTAAATTAAATTGTAATAATTCTTCTTGTGCGACAACAATAAATATGGTGCGAAGGTATGAGAGACAGTGAATTCACATTCTTAGGACAGAGTGCCGAAAAAATTACTGCAGTAATCGGAATAATTTTACTTATTTGGGGCATATTTGTCAGCATAATTAGCGACAGCCAATCTTTCACTTCATATATACCCTCTTTGCTCGGCCTACTGTTATTTTTATGTGCGATATTAGCTATATTACTTGAAAACAAGAAATCTCTGTTTATGCACATAGCGGTTATATTTGGTCTTATTACCT
Source organism: uncultured Flavobacteriales bacterium (assembly GCA_913031405.1). GTDB lineage: Bacteria > Bacteroidota > Bacteroidia > Flavobacteriales_D > Crocinitomicaceae > UBA952. The sequence goes on from CAJWCX010000342.1 coordinate 599, forward strand.
TTTTAGGGGGTGCAGACGTTTTTAGATCAATTACAAGCGATACTTTTTTAACAAAAAGTCTTTGGGCAGATTTGTCAAAAATATTATTGTTGATTTGTGGTGGTTTCCATACATATATATGTGTTCAGTCATTTCGCTTTGTAAGAAAAAATCGAGATAACGCGCAGTCATAACGACAACCGCAAAAATTTTCAGAAATTTACTTTACGGTATCTACAAAACATATTTCTTAATTCTTTAACTGGAGTTTAGAATGATGGTCGGAAATATAAGTAATATAATTTGGTTCTTCAAAGCGTAATCATGAGAGATTTTAAACATAAATTAATATTTATGACAGATATCCATATAACTAGCCCAGGTAAGAAGATTATTGGACTTGATCCGATAAAACGCTTTAGTCTTTGCTTAACCCATGCAGCCAAAAACCATCCAGATGCAGCAGGACTAATTCTAGTCGGTGACCTTGCTCACGATGGAACGCAAGAACAGTATGAAATTCTCAAAAGTGCCATAATCGATGCGCCTTGGCCTATACATATGACTATTGGAAATCATGACCTCCGTGAAAATTTTAGAAAAGTATTTCCAAAAGAACCCATTGATTATAATGGATTTATTCAAAAAAGTGTTGTTGTTGATGATTTTACCGTCATACTTATGGACACTAATGACACAACAATTGAACCTTATCACAGCGGGAACCTTTGCGAGCTTCGCTTAAATTGGCTGGAAGCGGAATTAAAAAATAAGCCAACTCAATCCGTGATAATAGCCATGCACCACCCTCCTCTAATTACAGGCTTTCCTGGAATGGATAATATTGGATTGCACAATAGAAATCATTTCAACCAGATCACTAAAAATAATTCCGCTGTTTATATGGTTATTGCTGGTCACGTTCATCGGACGATTCTTGGGGCTTCAGGAGGCAAACCATGTGCAATATTAAAAAGTCCATGCCATCAAATGCCACTAGAATTGTACGAGGAAAACTCATCCTTAAGTATAGATGAGCCGGGTTCCTACGGTCTGCTTCTAATTGGACAAAATAATCCGGTACTTCTTACAGAAGACGTTGGGCTGAAGGATTAACATCGAAATATTCCAAATAAGTGCTTCAGTTCGTTTAAAAAAGATTTGGTATCCAACACCTCTATCTTCAAATTTTGCTTTTTATATAGTGTCTTATTGTTGTATCATTTGCTGCTTTGGTTAAGCTTATAAAGATGAAAGTGAATGAGTAGAGATTTAAGAAAGTTTAATGACGATGAAACGAGGGCGTAAAAAAGATCCGAAATACTATATTGAAATGCGTATTGAACAACTTTTAGAAGATAGAAAGAAAGAAAAGGATAGTTTTAATCGTCAATGGATATGGCGTATTATTAGTGAATTAAAATATGTTGCGACTTTGATGGACTAAAAGTCGTAAAGATTTTTCTGTATTTTTAGAAAACATTAAAATCCTA
>CAJWCX010000343.1 GCA_913031405.1 uncultured Flavobacteriales bacterium
TTCCACTCTGGTTGCCTAATGGAACAGCGTTAAGAGAACGTTTAGAGCACTTTTTAAAAAAGGTTCAAAAAAAAGCAGGTTATAATCAAGTGATTACTCCACACATTGGAAACAAAGATTTGTATGTCTGCTCTGGACATTATGAAAAGTACGGTGAAGATTCATTTCAACCTATTTTGACTCCAGATGCAAACGAAGAGTTTTATTTGAAGCCAATGAATTGTCCTCATCATTGCGAAATCTATAAAGCAAAACCACGTTCGTACAGAGATTTACCTGTTCGTTTGGCTGAATTTGGTACTGTTTATCGATACGAACAATCAGGGGAGCTACATGGATTAACAAGAGTTCGAAGCTTTACTCAGGATGATGGTCATATTTTCTGTACTCAAGACCAGTTAAAGAGTGAGTTTATTAGTGTTATAGATATTGTGCTTTATGTACTGAAAACCTTAAAGTTTGAAAACTATAAGGCTCAAATCTCTCTTCGAGACAAAGAGAATTCGGAAAAATATATTGGCTCCGATGCCAATTGGGAAAGAGCTGAGGCGGCCATTATTGAAGCTGCGAATGAAAAGGGACTTGATACGGTTATAGAATATGGTGAAGCCGCATTTTATGGACCTAAATTAGATTTTATGGTTCAGGACGCATTAGGACGTGAGTGGCAGTTAGGAACGATACAAGTAGATTATAACCTTCCGGAACGTTTTGAATTAGAATATGTTGGCAGAAATAATGATAAACTTCGTCCGGTAATGATTCATCGGGCACCTTTTGGTTCTATGGAACGTTTTGTTGCAGTATTGCTGGAACATTGTGGTGGAAACTTTCCATTATGGTTGGTAACTCATCAATTTGAGGTATTACCTATATCAGAGAAATATAATGACTATGCCCAAAAAGTTTCAGATGTCCTAAATAATTACGATATTCGCGGTCTTGTTGACGACCGAAATGAAAAGATTGGTAAGAAAATAAGAGATGCGGAGCTGTCAAAAAGACCGTTCATGCTTATTGTTGGAGAGAAAGAATTCAAAACAAATAAGGTGTCTGTACGCCAACGTGGAGAAGGAGATAAGGGAGCAATGAGTATAGAAAATTTTGCAGCTCTTGTAAATAATTTAGTAGAAAAAGAATTGGTAATTAACGATTAAAAATTGAATGAGAAGAACTCCTAGACGTCCTTTTGTAAAAAGAGAAGAGACTGCCCAACATAAAATCAATCAAAAAATTCTCGCTCCAGAGGTGAGATTGGTTGTAGAAGGAAGGGAGCCTATGGTGATTGCGACAATTAAAGCAATAGACATGGCGATGGAAGAAGGACTTGATTTGGTTGAGATCTCCCCGAAGGCAGTCCCACCGGTTTGTAAAATCATGGACTATAAGAAGTTTCTCTACAATCAAAAAAGAAAACAGAAAGAGTTAAAAGCCAAACAAAGTAAAGTAGTCGTTAAAGAAATTAGATTTGGTCCTAATACTGATGATCATGATTTTAATTTCAAATTGGCGCATGCTAAAAAGTTCTTAAGTGAAGGAAGTAAGGTTAAAGCCTTTGTTTTCTTTCGTGGTAGAACAATTGTGTTTAAAGATAGAGGGGAGATTCTCCTTCTTCGTTTTGCACAAGAATTAGCGGATTATGGTGTGATTGAACAATTACCGAAAATGGAAGGTAAGAAAATGAATCTCATGATTAATCCTAAAAAGAAATAAAAAAACTGATATAGTGTTCATCTTTAAAAAACAAAAAAATGCCTAAAATGAAGACAAAATCCAGTGCAAAGAAAAGATTCACAATCACTGGAAGTGGAAAGATTAAGCGCAAGCATGCGTTTAAAAGCCACATTTTAACGAAAAAGGCCAAAAAGCGTAAGCGTAACTTGACTCATTCTGGATTAGTTCATGATGCAGATTTGTCAAATATCAAGTTGCAATTGTGCATGAAATAGAAGGTTCTTTATTATTAACCAAGTAACGAGTAACTAAGACATCTGCAATATTGATGCACTTCTTATTAAAAAACAATAGAAAATATGCCAAGATCAGTAAATCACGTAGCTTCA
>CAJWCX010000344.1 GCA_913031405.1 uncultured Flavobacteriales bacterium
TCATCTTTATGAATAACTATCATTCCATCAGACCAAAAATAATCTAAATATTCCTGAATATTTTTTTCTTCATTTTCAAACATGAATGTTTCTGGTAAGGATTGAATATTTCTTTTTATTGGTTGAGGATTTTGAGAAGCACTCACATTTCTCGAAGGAAATATTTTATCCATATTAACAAAGTTATAAACAATCTTATTTTTATCGTAGAGTGTTTTAACTTTGTGGACTCGAAGGGCCTTTGGCAAAATAAAGATTGAAAGAACTATGATTATTAAAAGAATTGCAGTTAGAAGAATTTTCATAGTTAATTTGTATTCTTGATAAGTATAAATTATGTATAATTCACTTACACTATTTAAGGAAAATAAAATTGTCTAGGCCAAATAGTCTTACAGAAAAATTATCCAAAAAAGATAAAGATTTTCTTTTTCATCCAAATACAAATCTAATTGCTCATCATGACTCAGGTCCATTCATTTTAGATAGAGGCGAAGGTATTTATGTTTATGATACTGATGGGAATAAATACATTGAAGGAATGGCTGGCTTGTGGTGCAATGCTTTAGGTCATGGAAATCAAGAGCTTGCAGATGCAGCAATGGAACAATTCAAAAAATTTCCTTACGGAAACCTATTTGCATCAAAAAGTCATGAGCCAGCGATTAGGCTTGCAGAAAAATTAGTTGAACTATCTCCATTTGATAAAGCCAAAGTTTTTTTTGGTAGTTCCGGCTCTGATGCAAATGACACACAAATAAAACTATTTTGGTATATTAATAATGCGCTTGGAAAAACTAAGAGGAAGAAATTTATTTCAAGAGTTCAAGCCTATCACGGTGTTACTTTAGCAACTTCTTCATTGACTGGCCTCCCTACAACTCATGGTAATTTTGACTTACCTCAAAATCATTTTTCTCATGTCATGTCTCCTCATTATTTTATGAACAAACATGAAGGAGAGTCAGAGGAATCATTTGTTGAAAGGCTTGGTCAGGATTTAGAAAATCACATAAATAAACAAGATCCAGAAACTATTGCTGCAATGTTTGCTGAACCTCTTATGGGAGCTGGTGGAGTTATAATTCCTCCGCCAAATTATTTTGAGACAATCCAACCAATTCTTGATAAATATGAAATTCCATTAATTGATGACGAAGTTGTTTGTGGGTTTGGAAGGACTGGTAATGTTTGGGGTGCAGAAACCTTTGGTATGAAACCTATTTCAATAACTATTGCAAAAGCACTTTCTTCATCATATATGCCTATCAGTTCAGTGATTATTTCCGATGATTGTTATGACATCATTGCTAAGAAAAGCAATGAGCTTGGGATTTTTGGACATGGTTATACTTATTCAGGTCATCCAGTTGCATGTGCTGTTGCGATTAAAACTCTTGAAATATATGAGAGAGATAATATCCTTGATCACGTAAATAAAGTTAGTCCAACCTTTACAGAAAGATTAAAAAAATGCGATAAATTTGATTTGGTTGGTAATACAAGAGGGATTGGGCTTATTGGTGCTATGGAATTTGTATCAAATAAAGATTCAAATTTAGGTTTTGAAAAAAAAGGCATTGCTGGAAAGATTTTCACTGATCATGCACAAGATAACGGTTTAATTGTCAGAGCAATAGGGGATATTATAGCTTTTTGCCCCCCATTAATTATTACTGATTCTCAAATAAATAACATGTTTGACATAGTTGAAGATTCACTTAAAAAGACTATGGATGATCTAACAAAAAGAGGATTTTTAAAATGATTGTAGGCCTACCAAAAGAAATTAAAAATAATGAACATCGTGTTGGACTAACGCCAGACTCTGTCTCAGAAATATCTGCTAACGGCCATGAAGTTTTCGTCGAAACTAATTGTGGTAAAGAAATAGGCTTTACAAATGAAAGATATGAATCTGCAGGAGCCAAAATTCTCAATACAGCATCTGAAGTCTATGAAAAATCTGAATTGATAGTTAAAGTAAAAGAGCCAATGGAGTCTGAAGTTCATTATTTAAATTCAGAGACTACGCTTTTCACCTAGCTC
>CAJWCX010000345.1 GCA_913031405.1 uncultured Flavobacteriales bacterium
AATATGATTATCTAACCCTGATAAGTACTCAGTAATTCTTTTGTAATATCTATCTTTATAGGGAAATTTTAATGGATGTTTGCGGTTTTCACCTTGAGGAAAATAGGAATTACATATTGAAATTGTGCCTATTTCAGTTTCATAATCACATTGAATAAATCTTTTTTGTTCTTCGTCTTTACCGCCATCTAAGCCCTTGACTACTTTAATCGGTTCTTCTTTAGAAAAAATCGCAACACCATGAAAAGACTTTTGCCCATAATTAAAATACTTGAAGCCTAAGTTCTCAGGAATTTCAGGAGGAAAATCCTCATCACTTACTTTAATTTCCTGTAAAGCTATTACATCTGGATCATATTTTTTCTTAATTTCCTCAAGCTGATGTGGTCTAGCCCTCATACCGTTGATATTAAAAGATATTATTTTCATTAGATTTTTGCCTTAATTATCTCATATAGAATTTTAGCTGATTGATCAATTTCAGCATCAATTTCAAAGTCTTCATTGTCAATAAGATTCTCAAAATCCTCATATGATGCAAATGGCTCGAGGTTTGATAAGATCCTTCTTTGATTTACTAATTCTAGTGAATTTGCTTTATTGTCTTTAAAAATCTGCTTTCTTTCCTCAAGATTTAAAGAAAGTTTAGTCTTTTGTGCTCCTCTAGATTTCTTAATATTACTAAGTGACTGAAAGTATGAAGATTCAGCAATATTTTGATCAAGAATTTTTTTGTATTTGCTCTCATTAATTGCTGTCTTTTTAAAAAAAGCAGCTTCAGATATTGTTGTTGGTTTAATAGCTGCAGAATATTTGCTTTCTCCAAATTCTTCAACATCTAGTAAAGTTGGTATTTCAAGATTTGGCTGTACTCCAAAAATCTGAGTTGGCTTTCCTGTCACACGATAATAAAGTGATTCAGTAAGTTTGATTTGTCCTAAATTTGTTTTTTTAAATCCTTGAACACTTCCTTTTCCAAAAGTATTTTGACCAATAATTAAACCCCTGTTGTAATCTTGTATTGCTCCAGCAAAAATTTCAGATGCAGATGCAGAAAATTTATTTACTAAAACAATCATTGGCTTATTCCAAGTTTTAATTGATCTCCAGGCTGTATAAACATCGACATCATCTTCAGTCCCTTTAACTTGGACAGTTGGCCCGTAATCGATGAAAAGTCTTGTTAATTGATCGGCTTCATGCAGATATCCACCAGAATTATTTCGAAGGTCTATAACTATTCCATTGATATTTTTTCTGTTAAATTCTAATAAAGAGTCTCTTACATCATAAGAAACACTTTTGCATGAAAATCCCTGATTTCTGAAACATTCAATATCGCTATAAAAAGACGGAACTTTTATATAACCAAGATTTTTTCCACCATAATTTATAATTTCTGAGGAGACATCGCTTTCTTCTAAAATAATTTGTCCTCTTTCAAGAGTAACTATTTTTTTCTCATTTTCATTTTCGATTTTCAGCCTTACGAAACTACCTTCCTTACCCCTAATAATTTCAACAATATCATCTAATCTCCATCCAATTACATTAGTAAGTTTCCCTTTTTTTCCTTGCCCAACAGCAAGTACCTTGTCACCAACATTTATCTCTTTCGATTTCAGGGCTGGCCCTCCAGACATTAACTCCTCGATTCTTGCAGTTTCGTTTTTATAACTTAAGACTGCGCCAATCCCTTCAAAAGACAAGTTCATCCTTAAATTCCAATCATCTAAATCTCTATCTGAGAAATAAGTTGCGTGAGGATCTATTAATGAAAGGAAATTATTTGCTAAAACTGAAAATTTATCTTCTGATCTTGTCTTCTTAATGTAGGAAATTCTGTCTGAATACCTTTTATTTAAAATATTTTTTGCTTCATTGAAATTTTCATCTTCGAGAAGAATGTTTAGCAATTCGTTCTTCACGATTTTTCTGTAAAAATCTTTTCTTTCATCTTCATTAATGAAGTAGTCATCTTTATTTTCTAATCCAACATATTCAATTTTTTCAAAATCAAACTTATGTTTATTGAG
>CAJWCX010000346.1 GCA_913031405.1 uncultured Flavobacteriales bacterium
AGGAACACCTTTCTTTCTTGCCGTATAAACCATTCCGATCACATAGGTGTCCTTGTCTCTTATAGGACGACCAACAAGGGTGCCTACTTTAGCTCCAGGTTTATAAGCGGCTTTGATTAAGCGATCACCTGCACTTGCTGATTTAAAATAGGATGCTGGGACCTCAGGAGCATTATCTTCTAACTGAGCAGCTCGTGCTTGATAGCCTGAAGACTGAACAATAGAATCGAAGAAGCTTCGAATTTTCTCCGGGTCTTTAAGCGTTCTCGTTTTTTGGTAAAGCATGCTTAATAATTGATCACTTTCTTTTTCTTTGAGACTCATCGTTTCCTCTGAAGGCTTGAATTCTTTGTATATCGTGGCTACTTTTGGCAAAGATACTTCATCTCTTTCCAATATTTCAACAACATGATAACCTAAGGGACCTTCAATAAGTTTAACGGAACCTACGGGTGATTTTGTGCAAAAATCAGCAATATCATCTCCAAAAAACAAGGTTCTGTTTTCCTCTTGGTAATGAATAAATAGTTCGGTAAGATTATCGTATTCTCCAACAGGATCAATGGAATTTATTTTTAATGAATTGAAAGTTTCATCACGATTTTGACTATTGGACAACTGAGTTACATATGATTCTGCCTGCTGTTTGACAGCACTTGAATCCTGACCCTCGGCTATGCTTAAAAGAAGATGTCGTGCTTTTATTCGACTGGGAGTTTTTCCAATAATTTTCGACAGCGCATAATAATTCAAGCCTTGAGTTTTGGTTTTCATCTTGTTGCCACAAGCATAAGGGCCCACGATATCTCCTATCTGCGCATTGTTAAATGCACTATCCATATTGGCGGGATATGTAAATAGATCCTCTGATTTAAAATGATTTTCAGGAACTAGGGTTGACCTACCATTAAAAAATGATAGTGGTATTTGACTTTTTCGATTCGCATAAATTGTGTCGTTTTTGTCATTTTTTAAACCTTCTGCAAATTCCACAAATTGATTGAAAAATTTGGAGCTATCTTTTTGAGATGGGGCATCTGAAACACTAAAGAACTTAACAACCTTAAAGCTCTTATCATTTTGGTATTGAGCATCAAACTTGTGGTTTGCATAATACTGAGCAATATCAGTCTCAGTATATTTTATTTTATCATCAGATACAGTGCTAGATGGCTTGAAGACGTATCGAATAGATTTTTTTGTATTCTTTGATCTATAGTCGTCTTCGGCCTCAATGGATGTTGTATATATGCCCTGAGAAATAAGGTCTAAATATTTTTCTCTTTTTCTGACACTGACATAATAGTTTTTAATTCCTTCCCAATCTTTTTTATTCTGTTTTATTTGGTCTAATTGTACTTTTAATTTTTGGCGTCCTTCAATGGTTGATTCAGGGGTGATTTGTTGGGTAACAGAATCCAAAAATAAACTTCTAATACTCTGACTAATTTGTGATCCGTCGTTAACAACGCTAAATCCATCAGTCGCCATCAGGTAGGAATTAATTTCTTTATCTGATGCGATGATTCCTAGGGCATCGTATTCTTTGTTCATGATCAAAGAATCCACGAAAAACCCCCATGTTTGATCACCGTATTTTTGTTTCAGATAATTGAATTTTGTTTCGTCTATTTTTTCACCGAAAACATGACCGATTCCATATTCTCCTTCGTTCACGCCAAACATGTTTTTGTAATCCGAAAGTATGAATGCCAGCAGTGCCAATCCTATTATCATCACGAGAAGAATAGACTTCTCTCTAATTTTACCAATTATTGCCATAATCTTAAAGAATTTGAGTGTGCAAACATACTAAGATTATATGAAATCCCAATACCAAAAGGGGGAAAAGCTAGATTGAAAATAATTATGGTCTTGGTGGATCTACTTTCTTAGCTGCTTCCGCTGCTTTTCTTTGTTGTTCAGCTTTCTTAGCCGCTTCGGCTGCTTTTCTTTGTTGCTCAGCTTTCTTGGCAGCTTCAGCTGCTTTTCTTTGTTGCTCAGCCTTCTTGGCAGCTTC
>CAJWCX010000347.1 GCA_913031405.1 uncultured Flavobacteriales bacterium
TGATTCCCTTAGGTTTCGATTTGGCACCCTTTCAAAATAACTATGATCAAAACAGAAAAAAAATTAGGGAAAAATTTGAAATCAGTGAAGACACAATAGCTATTGCCATTGTGGGACGGATTACTGGAATTAAAGACCATCACTATTTTTTAGATGTGATTCAAGAAGTTCATCAAAAGACGCAGAAAAAAACGAAAATTTTTATCGTGGGTGATGGAGATATGAAATCTGAAATAGCAGAACGTATCGAACCCATGACAAAGTCTGGAATAAATATCTCCATGACATCATGGGTTTTTGACATTGCCGAATTCAATGCAGGGATGGACATCATGTGTCTAACCTCTAAAAACGAAGGCACCCCGGTAAGTTTAATTGAAGCACAGGCCTCAAATATTCCAGTCATTAGTACAGAGGTTGGTGGAGTGTCAGATATTGTTGAACAAAATGAAACCGGATTTATTATTCCCCGTATGAATAAAAGTGAATTTGTCTCAAAACTGCAACTATTGATAGAAAATGACGAAATTCGCAACAAAATGAAAAGCAAAGGATGGCACAACGTATACGAAAAGTACAGCTACCAAAGACTCGCAAAAGATATGGACATCTATTACAAAGAACTCCTAAATCGTTAAAATTGGTGAAAAAGCAATGTTTTATTTTGCTAGGCATTATAATGAGCTTGTTTTTATTTGAATCTTGCAAAAACATTAACAGTAATATATTATTTAAAATTCCTAAGAACTCTGATTTTAAATACGATTCTATTCCTCTTATACCTCAAGAAAACTTTAGATTGGCTCCAGGAGATCGCTTTAGCTTTATTTTTGGCACCAATAATGGGGAGAATATTGTTTTGAACCTATCTGGTTTGGGTAATCAAGTATCAGAAGGACAACAACAACAACAACAATTACTCCGAAACAATGGTCAAAACCAAATGAATTATTTAGTAAGACAAGATGGGACAGCCAATTTACCGCTATTGGGACTAATACCAGTTGCTGGCAAAACCATTGTTGAATTAGAAACCGACATAAAGAATCAATTGTCTGATAATTATGTGAATCCTTTTGTTCAGATTCGCGTGACCAACCAACGGGTCATTATTTTTCCGGGAAAAGGAGATGCTCAAGTAGTATACATTCAAAATGCCAATACAAGTCTACTTGAGGCCATCGCTCTTGCCGGAGGTATTCGAGACGAAGGACGTGCAAACTCCATTAAATTGATGCGTAAAACCAAAAAAGGCAGAGAAATATATAAAGTTGATTTATCAACCATTGAAGGACTGAGAAATGCGCAGATGATCGTACAAAGCAATGATTACATCTATGTCGACTTCAAACCTAGATGGGCATCGTCATTTTTGGTGGAAATTACACCGTGGTTGAGTGTAATGACTACGGCTTTACTTACATGGAGTCTTATTAGACCACAATAAAAAATGGCTGAAAAACAAGAAATACAGCGATTCAACACAGATTTTAATCCTCAAATTTTAAGGATTATTCTTCGGAGGCATTGGTTTTTGCCACTGATTTGGATTTTTCTTTTCAGTACTATAGGATTCTTTTATTTGCGTTACACCAAACCAACCTATCGAAGTGCAGCCAAAATTCAAATCATCGAGCAGGATCGGGTGAATGAAGTTCTCGGGCAAGAGTCTATTATAAAAAGTGATCAATCACTTTCCAAGGAAATTGAATTGCTTAAATCCGATGTGCTTTTTGATAGGGTTTTATCCACATTAAATATTGAAACCAGTATATACGCTGAAGGAGAGATATTAACAAAAGACTTGTACCGTTCGGCGCCATTGGAGATTCTTATTTACAAATTGATGGATTCGAGTCTAATTAACAAAAGAATTGATTTAAAACTGGTGAATAATCGAATTCAGTTGTCTCAAAATGGCTTTTCATTAGGATTATGTGAAATTGATCAACATTTGGTCAACTCCAAATTCGATATTTTTATAAGGGGAATCAATAAAAAA
>CAJWCX010000348.1 GCA_913031405.1 uncultured Flavobacteriales bacterium
GAATCAGCCAATCATATTTTTTGCAATATGGAGCGCTACAAGTTACGAGTATGAAGTCACTGACTTAACAGGCGATGATGGTACTCAAACATTGAGCAAATCAACAAAATGGTTTAAGCTAAATGAATTAGGTACTTACTCTTTTGGTCATGACTATAGCATTAGATGTCGTGTTACCTTTAAAGGAACGCAATACAGTTACAGTAATGCATGCACGATTTCCTCACCTCCACCAGTGACTAAGTTGAGGTCGGCAGATTGTCCTAAATTATTAACCTCTTTGGGGCAAAAGGTATATGGAAATAATAATCTAACTGTTGATAATCCATCTGGATTAGATCCGGTAAACACCTATCAGTTTAAGATTGGAGCAAGTGAATCAGCTTGGAAGTCCACTCGTGATATTACCTTGTCGGAAATTTTAGGAGCTCCGCCTGCATCCGGAACCACTTATCAAATTCAGATGAGGGTCACATATGATGGACTGACTCAAGCATATGGGGATGCATGTTCGGTTACCACACCTTCATCAATGATTCTTGTAGATAATGATGAAGCTACTCCTGATCGTGACGTAATGAAGGTTGAAATGGTTGACGTTTTCCCTAACCCATCGAATGATTTCTTTACGATTCGACCTAAAAAAGAATACAAGGATAAGACAATGGAGTTGTATCTTTATGATTTGAAAGGATCGTTCATCAAGATACCTCAAAATAGACTTTCTGCTATAGGTCTTTCTGAATTACGTTTTGGTAGAGAACTTTCAGAAGGGGTCTATTACCTTCATGTATACGACGAGAATGGAGTTCTAGAATCCATTCAATTAATAAAACTATAGGGTTTTACGATTATTCGTTTTACCTGGTTTTTTATGTTCTGAAGTACGAATTCTTTTGTCCAAACAAAAGGATTGTCTGTCCATCGTTGTGGGTGAAAATTGAACATCAACTGATCGGGTAAAATCCCATCCTTCAAGGCATTAACAATTTGATGTGAAGATTGAATATTGAAGTCATATTTTGTATTGACACGGTCTCTGACGCTGATTTTTTTATTTTTCCAAGTGCGTCCTGTATCTGTTAAATAATATACTTTGTTAAAATCGATGTCAAAATAAGGTTCTCCTATAACACCAAAGTCTTTATAATTATGTGAAATCCAGAGGTCCTTGCTATCGTATTTGGACATTGGGCTGCCATGCATGCAAATGGTTTTAACCGGAACAATATTCCTAAACTGATTAAGATCCTTCTCAAATTGTTGGATGGCCTTTGCATGATTACCTTTTTGTAATGTCAGACACTCATAATGATAACCGATTTCATGACCCAGAGCATGTATTTTTAGAATAATTTCCTCATTCCAACTTTCTGGAACAGTTCTGAAATAATATACTCCTTTAATGTTTCTTTTTGCCTGCATTTCGGCAAATCTCAAAGAGAATGAAGGCCTAAGATCCACGTCATGACGAAGTATAACAGATCTTTTTTGAGGTTTTGTTAAGAAGTCAGAGAATGTCTGGAAATCGTATTTAGCCTCAATCAGTGTATCTAGCAGAAGTTTATATGTCCTAAGCGTAAAATCCATCAGTCACTTATTTCGGTAATATTATTTCTTCCAAAAGTTCAATTACTTCATTTTGAACAAGTTTACTTTTTTCAAATTGAGGCTTGGTTTTTTTAGCTTTTGATATAAGCTCAACAATTGTATTTATATTTCGCGAATGGTACATCATTTTTGATTTAATCATGCTTTGATCAACACTCAATAATTTTTTACCTGCAAAAAAAGATATTGCTGGTGTACCCAAGATTGCAGCCTCACGCGCAAAGGTTCCTGCTCCTGTTAATACGGCCCTTGAATAATAACAAATGTCGAGTCCGTTCAACGGATCATCTGGAATAAATAGTTGAGGGTGCTCCCGCACATATCGCTTATCATCCTCATATCTAGGTAAGTAAAGAATGTTGAATCCTTTCTCAATGAGCATTTCAACCA